>JANWZE010000014.1 GCA_025054955.1 Blastocatellia bacterium
GCACGCACCGGCGGTTCAGTCATCATTGAAGGCGCGCTCTACGTCTTCCTCGGACTCTTCTTCGGTCGGGGATTTGACGTTGTGGTAGGCGTTTTTCCATTGCCCATCTTGGGCGTCATTCTGTTTTTTGAAGGTCTGGCGCTCATGCGGTTGGTGCGAGACATGTCTTCGTCCAAGAGTGACCTGACGATTATTCTATTGGTCGGTGTACTGGCGGTTGGACTTCCCTATGGCTATTTGATTGGAATGACTGTTGGCGTTCTGATTGCCTACCTGATGAAACGCGGCGTAATCACATTGGGAGTAAAGGAGCCGTGATGCCCAGTGCGGAACGCGCATTGATGTGACGCAGTGTGACAAGCAACCACAGGCAACTGAATACAGCACTTTCAAAGGCACATCGTGTTGCATGACAAGAGAAGTAGACCAGTGAACATCACCAACAAAGGCGTCTCAGATATGTCATGGTGAGGCCGCTTGCCGGAAAGCCAAAAAGCCGTCGGACAGGTCCGCTCCGACTTTCCATTCGACACGCTCATTATAAGCTTGGCGCTGCGACTCCTCATTGGCCCATTCTTTGCCGATGACGACAGGGAAAGCCTGAACGCCAGCCTGTCGGAGGGTTTCAGCGCGGTTCACCGCCCTGTAAACGTCATATCCATTAACTTGCGTCGAAATCTCCACGACTGCCACACGCTCCCCTTTCCACCAGATCAGATCAGCTAGGAACGGATCCTGATCGGGTTTGAGATCAATCGAGCCTTGGCGCAGCAATGGTTTGAGCCATTCGCCTAGTTGCTGCTGAATTGCAAGTTGCTCAGGAGAGCCGCCTTGCCCTCCGTTAAAGAGTACAAACGCCCGACGCAGGGTCTCCCGTTCATACTGCTCACCATCTCGCCGTCCCGCCTCGCCACGTTGCCAATTGACCAGCGCGCGGAGTTCCAATTGCGTCTCCCGTAGGGCAGCTTCCGTGCGCTGTTGCGCTTCGGTCAGACTCTGAATCGCTGCATCAGTTCGGCACTGCGCTTCGATAAGTGCCTGAATCTGTTGGCTGTTCCGCTCAATCTGCTCGCCCTGCCGGCGCAGTACCTCTTCGGTTCGTTGTTGCGCTTCGATAAACGCCCGAATCTGTTCACTGTTCCGCTCAATCTGCTCGCCTTGCCGGCGCAGCACCTCTTCGGTTCGTTGTTGTGCTTCGATGAGCGCCTGAATCTGTTCGCTGTTCCGCTCAATCTGCTCTCCTTGCCGCCGCAGTACCTCTTCGGTCCGCCGCTGCGCTTCGATAAGCGCCCGAATCTGTTCGCTGTTCCGCTCAATCTGCTCGCCCTGCCGGCGCAGCACCTCTTCTGTCCGCTGCTGCGCTTGAGCCAAGTTATGGACGGCTTCCGCCAACTCTCTTACCACTTCGGTCAATTGGTCAAACCGCGCTGGTAGCGCCAGCAAATCCTCAGTCAGAAGTTGCCGGCGCAGTTCCTCACGAAATGCCTGGTCGCTTCGCAGCAGTTGGAGAATCTCTTCTCTTATCATCACGTCCGTTCCTCTGAAGCAGCATGAATTATGGCACACGGCTGAACGTGGGGGCAAACAATCCTGTCGAACGAATCCTTGTCGAACGAGAGCACTTCCCGGCTAGCCTGGTACCACTTTATAGACGGTTTAACATGATGAGCCTTCGCGCATTTTTGGGAATCCCGTTGAATTGTTCAGCTCGAATGCGGCCCATTTGACGGCGCATTACTGCTGAACCTAGGCTCACGTTGACACTGGTGAGGTGCAGTGTTATTGTTTTGCCCTCCTTCAGGAGGTGAATCTTATGCAGCGAATGATCAAGTGGGCTTGTGTTTGGAGTTTCATCGTACTGTTGCTAGCTTGTGGTCCGCAACAAAACCAAATGACCCAAAGACGCGCACCCGCGTTTCAACCGGAGATTCTTCCTCTTCCACCTGAACTGGAGCGATATGAGCCGATGCCGATTCCTGCCGATAATCCCATGACGCCGGAAAAGGTCGCGTTAGGACGGCAACTCTTCTTTGACAAGCGGCTCAGCGCTGATGGTTCGCGATCCTGCTATTCATGTCACCTTTGTGAAAACGGGCTCAGTATTGCCCAGCCCAAGCCAATTGGCGCGTTGAATAAACCGCTGACGCGCAATAGTCCAGTTCTTTGGAATATCGGCTACCACAAGGAGTTTTATTGGGATGGTCGCAGCCCGTCACTGGAGAAGCAGGCGCTGGCTGCCTGGAAGGGCGCTAACATGGGCGCTGAAGCGACACTAGATCAGATCGTGGCGCGGATCAACGCCATCGAGGGCTATCGAACACAATTTCAAGCTGTGTTCAATGGGCCTGCCACGCCCGATAACATCGTTCAAGCACTGGCCGCGTTTCAACGCACCATCATCAGTGGCAATACGGCCTTCGACCGATGGCAAGCTGGCGACGAATCGGCTGTCAGCGAGCAGGTCAAACGCGGCTGGCAGATCTTTGATAAAAAGGCCAAATGTACCAACTGCCATTCAGGCGTATTGTTCACTGACTTACAGTACCACAACGTTGGCATCGGGATGGATCAACCTGAACCCGATGTTGGACGCTTCAAGGTCACAAACAAGCCCGAAGATACCGGCGCATTCAAAACGCCTACGCTACGTGATGTGGCTGAATCGGGGCCGTATTTCCATGACGGCAGCGTGGCTACGCTGGAGGAAGCTGTGGATATTATGGTCGCAGGTGGCAAACCCAATCGGTATCTGGATAGAAAAAACCTGCAACCGGCCAAACTGACGCCAGCAGAGAAGCAAGACCTGATCGCCTTCTTGAAATCGCTCTCGACCGACTGTCCGCCGCTGCTGAAAGAGCCGCCACTGCCGCCAGAATAGTCAGCATGAGATTTGCGTCTGTGGCTTTAACTTTTTTTGTATCAGCCTTAATTTACTTTGTAAACGTGGATTTACAAGTGGCTATTTTGGACCGGAGTTTCGGCCTATGGACTGTCCAACCGATAGACTGATTGAACACATCGGAGACCGTTGGGTCCTGCACCTGCTTCATCATCTAGTCCGTCAACCGCAGCGGACGCAAGGGTTACTTCAGGCGCTCAAAGGAATCAGCTCGCGCACCCTGGCAGCTAAGTTGAAGATGCTTGAAGCTGACGGCTGGATTGTGCGTCGAGTTTACCCGGAAGTGCCTCCGCACGTGGAATACGAACTGAGTGAACGGGGAAAGGCTTTAATTCCTCTGTTGGGAGCCTGGACAGAGGCTGGCAAAGTCCTATTTCCGGCGTCGGAGCCGCAGTGTCCTCATTGTCAGCATCTGGCTTCAACAGAAGAAACACACTCCATGAGAGAAGAGTCCCATGCTGTGGCAGCGCCTATGCCGAAGGCCCGGCTGAGCAAAGCTGTTGCAGCAAGCGTCGAGTCAGTTGCTTTGAGTCACGCCCAGCAGTCAGCGCTCATCAATCAGCGACTCGAAGTTACAGCAAGCCATGAGTCAGTTGCTCCAACTCACGAGTTTGTTCCCTCAGATGATGAGGTGATTTTGTTGTAGGACGATGCGATGCTAACAGGCCTCGGTTGATTATGTGGCGCGATGAGAGTCACAAGAGAAGACGCCGTTGGTGGCAGTATAGGAAATTGCTCTGAATGCGCCGCGTGCTCCCAAGGCGCGTTCCAGATTCTCAGGCTCGCATTTTCACGTTCGCATGAGAGCGTCCTGTTTTTTGAGGTCAGCCCGATTGAGGCTCGTTCGTCGGCGCGTTATGATATGGGCTTTCACACGATGTGACACAGGATGTTCAAGAGGGGGTGGATAAACGAGTGACAATCAGAGTTGAAGTGGCTAGCTGTCTCATAGGCTCGTTGTTCCTGTTCATGCTGGCATCAAGCATGGTCTCAACCGGTCGGTTCGGTTTGGCGCCGTTGTCTGTACGGGCGCAACAAACAGCGCCTGTTTCAACCGAGTTGGCCGGGGCCGAACAGTTGTTAGCGGAGGCGCGGCGGTTGTGGTCAAAGGCGCTCTTTGCCGAAGACCTGGTGACGGCGCAGCGTCAGTCTCGTCAGGCGCTGGATGCGTTTGACGCGGCGGGCGACCAACGCGGTCGGGCGCGCGCGCTCATTGAATTAGGCTTGATTGCGCTAAGACAGAAGCAGCCAGCCGAGGCGCTGAATCATTTCGATCAGGCGTTGAATGCCGCGCGCGGCGTGAACGATCAGGCGCTTGCAGCGCAGGTCTTCGAGCATCTTGGACGGGCGCAGGCAGCAGCCGGGCGACCAGCCGAGGCA
>JANWZE010000015.1 GCA_025054955.1 Blastocatellia bacterium
GATGAGGCTGGTCTTGCCGGAGCCGGGCGAGCTGACCATGTTGAGGGCCAGGACGCCATGCTCGGCCAGCCGCGCTCGATTTTGCCCGGCAATCTCATCGTTCTTTTCCAGAATCTTTCGCTCGATGGTGATCACGGACATCCCTCTTCTTCCACCTCCAGTTCTATCACATCCAGCTCGTTGCCGGAAATGAGTTCGACATTAGGGCTGTCGCAGTTCGGACAGATGAAGGCGTACTGCTCGACCTCAAAGTCGCAGCGACAGTCGGTGCAGCGGCTCACGATGGGGACGTGCTCGATTTGGAGTTCGGCCCCCTGTGCAGCGGTTCCTTCGCTTGCCACCCCGAAGCAAAAGCGCAACGATTCCGGGATCACACCGGCCAGCTCGCCGATCCTCAAGCGCACGACTTTCACCCGCGCCCTGCCATTCGCGGGCGCATACCGCGCGATCACCTCCAGAAGACTCCTCGCGATGGACATCTCATGCATGATGGCTCTACTTGTCCTCTTCTCGGATGATGTAGGCAGGCAGTTTCCCGTAACTCATCAGGAAGACCATGACGATTGATCCGAGGATGACGATCGAGATGACCACCCACTCGCTCAGGCTCAGCCGTTGTCCCGTTACCTGACGGACAAAGGTTGAGTAGGTGAGCCATCCCCACACGGGCAGCATGATCACGGTGACCATCCAGGCGATCCATTTCGGCAAGTAGACCTTCTTTTCTTTGACCATGATTCATTTCCTCTTTGGCTGCGTTGGACGACCGGGCATGTTTCTCTTGCGCCTCAAGAATACCATCAACGAGGCTCAACTAACAGCTCCCGAGGGATCGCCGACAGCAAGCGGGCGATCTCTGCCGCAGCCCGCGGGATGGCTCGCGCCACCGGGTCGGACAGTCCAGGCTCGACGCTCTCCGGCACGCGCCCGATCTGACAGACAATCACGCGAACGTCAATGCCGACAGCTTTCAATTCTTTCGCCAGATTCGATGATGGAACCTGGTGAAGTGAGAAGTCATCGCTTTTCTCCACTGGCAGGTCGTCGAGCGATAGCTCGAAGATTTCTCCAGGCGTTCGTCCCTTGTCCACCGCGTCAATGAGAATGATCTGCCGGGGTCGTTCCGAGCTGAGGCAGAGCGTGAAAAGGAGCTTGCGCGCGCTCGTGCCGACGTCCATCGCGTAAACATCGTCAGGGAGCCGATAGTGCTTTTGAAGATACTCCACCGCCTCACAGCCGAACCCGTCGTCGCCAAAGAGCCGATTGCCACAGCCAAGCACCAGCACCGGCTTGGCGCAAAAGTCAGGCAGATAGTCCTCGCCGTTCATCTTCAATTCGTAATTTGCCTTTCGCCACCGGATGAAAGGTTCCAACAGATGACATCATGGTTAACATCCGCTGGCACTTTTCATCCGTTGGCAACGGGTCAAGCTTCAGTTCGCCAGCGAATCAACTAAGCGACCCTGACTGTCGTAGATGTCAATCTTGACCGCGAGCGTGCCGTCGAATTTATGCGTCGCGCAGGAAAGGCATGGATCGTAGGCGCGGATGGCCATCTCCACGCGATTGAGGATGCCCTGGTCGTACTTCCCCTCCTTGATGAGCGACTTCGCCGCTTGCTTGACCGACATATTGATCGGCGCATTGTTGTGCGTCGTGCCGACGATCAAATTGACGTTGGTGAGCATGCCGTTCTCATCGGTCGTGTAATCGTGGATCAACGACCCGCGAGGGGCTTCAACGCAGCCAACGCCACGCGCCGCGCGCGGTTCGACTTTCTTTCGGGTTTCAACGCTGGTGATCTCCGGATCATCGAGCAAGCGAATGGCGTTTTCGGCGTTGTAGAGCAGCTCGATCAACCGCGCCCAGTGATAGAGCAGCGTCAGTTGCGCTGGACGACCGAAGTTCTTGCGGAACTCTTCGAGTTCAGCTTGAGCGAGCGGCGTGTCAATGTAGTCGCACACGTTGATGCGCGCCAACGTGTTGGCTCGATAGATGCCGTTTGGATGATCCAGGTCCATCGAAAACGCTCCCGCTCGCTTGTCGTAGGGGAACTTCAGGTAGCTCCACGGCTCGATGTGCTCGCTGATGTAGTCGGTGTATTGATCGTAGGGGAAGTCAACATACGAACCGTCTTTGGACATCAAGCGGAGCTTGCCATCATAGAGGTTGAGCGCGCCATCGTCTTTGACTGTGCCGATGAAGCCGGTCTCGATGACGCCCAGCGATTTCACCGTATCGAGGTACTGCGGGAAGACATTCTCCTTGGCAAACTTGATCGAGAACTTGGCCAGTTCAAGGGCTTCGTCGGCCATCTTCCTGAGCTGATCGCGTTCAGCCGGCAGCAGCGGTTTGCTGAACCCGCCCGGCACCGAGGCATCGGGATGAATCGCCTTGCCTGCGATAATCTCCAACATCTTCGCCGCCATGTGACGGACACGGACCACCTGTCGCGCCACATCGGGCATCTTGCCGATGATGCCGATGACATTGCGCACTGTGTGGTCAGCATCTGGTCCCATGACGAAATCGGCGCCGGCCAGGAAGTAAAAGTGCAGGATGTGCTCCTCCATGTAGGCGACGCTGTTGCAGAGTTCGCGCAGTTTCTTCCCGGCGGGCGGCGGCTCGACGCCAAAGACAGCATCGGCGGCCTTGCTCGCGGCCAGATGATGCGACCAAGGGCAGACCCCGCAGATGCGCGTCACGATGCGCGGCATCTCCTCGACAGGTCTTCCGATACAGAATTTCTCAAAGCCGCGTAGCTCGATGACGTTCACCCGGGTGTCTGCCACATTGCCGGTCTGGTCCAGTTGAATTGTGACTTTCGCGTGACCTTCGATACGAGAGACAGGTTGAATGACGATAGTATTCATGATGGCTTCCCTCCTTTCGGCACGGGCCGCAAACGACCTTGCGCGCCAGCATACCGGTTGAATGTGGCCGCTCGATCGGGAATTTGCTTGGCATCCAGACCAATCGAAGCGAGTGCGCCCATCATATCCACCATCGGATTGGCCGTATCTGAGAGCGGACCAAAACAGCCGCGGCACGGCATGTAGGCGCGGATGCAACGCGGCACGCCGTCGTGTCCGCCGCACCCGGCTTTGGTGGCCGGACCGAGACAGAGATAGCCTTGCTCCATGATGCAACGCACGGTGTTGAGCGGCTCGCCCGGTGTGAACTCAATCGGCTCCAGCGGCCGCTTCAGTGCAGAGACGGCTTTCTTCTCCCGAATGAGCGGGCATTCATCGCACACGCTCTTGCCCGACAGCGCGAACGTTCTGCCTTCCAGCAACGCCGTCAGCGCTTCGACAAACAGCTCCGGCGTCGTCGGGCAGCCGGGCAGTTTCACATCTACGGGCACGACTTCGTGAATGGCGTAGACTCGGTCAGTCAGCGGTGGAATTTGTTCGTTGGGAATCCCATTGGATTCTGTTGAGACAGAATCCCGATAGACTTTTTCATAAAGGTCTTGCACAGTGGAAAGATTGGCCAGCGCCGGCACACCGCCATAGCAGGCGCATGAGCCCATCGCAATCAGGGTTTTACACTTTCGGCGCATCTCTTGAGCGAGATGTTTGTTCTCCTCGTTTCGGATGCCGCCCGCGATAATTCCTACGTCTGCCTCAGGGATTTCCATTTCGGTTTTCTCGCCGGTTTGACCGAAGAGTTTATGGTCCATGAGGACGGGCATGTGAACAATCTCGAGCTTGGGCAGAATGTCAAGCAGCGGCTCGCCGACATCGAGGATCGTGACTTCGCATCCGCCGCAGATGGCGAACCATTCTTGAGCTAAACGTAATGGCATATATCACCTCCTTTTTGGAGCTTGTCGGTCATCGCGCTGGCTCGAAGTCATCGGCCGCTACTACACCGCCATGCGATAGGGGCTCGGCCCTAAACGCCGGACTTGCTCGACCATCTCAGTGACTACCTGCGCGAAGCGTTGCGCTTCAGAGGCCGAGACCCACTCCAACCGAAATCGTTCCGGCTCCAGGCCGAAATCTTCGAGCATCAACTCAATCGCTTCAGCGCGCGCCTTGGCGCGGAGATTCCCCTCCAGGTAATGACAATCACCCGGATGACAGCCGCAGATGAGCACGCCATCGGCGCCGCTGGTGAGCGCTTCGATGACGAAATTCGGATGAATCATGCCGGTGCACTGCACCCGAATGATGCGGATGTTGGGCGGATATTGAAGGCGTGACGTGCCCGCCAAATCCGCTCCGGCGTATGCGCACCAGTAACAGCAAAACGTGATGATCAACGGTTCAAATTGATCGTCATTCATGGGACACTCCCCGTGAAAATCCCGCGCCAACGGATGAAATGTTCCAGCGGATCGTCCATCCATTGGTGCTCTTGATCCGTTGGCGACCTCCTCATGTCATCACTCCCAACGCTGCCTTCACTTCGGCCACCAATTGCTCCGGTCGGAAGTGCCAGACATACACGGCACGCTTCGGGCAGGTGGCCATGCAGGTGCCGCAGCCTTTGCAGATCGCTTCATTGATCTCGACCCGCTTCTTGAGCTCTCCATTCACCTCGTATTCGACGAGCGTGATTGCCTTAAACGGACACGGGTCCACGCAGTACGCGCAGCCATCGCAGCTTTCGGTGACGACGTGTGAAATGGTCGGTTCAAGCTCGATCGTGTCCTTCGAGAGAATCGTCGCCGCCCGCGCCGCCGCGCCCAAGGCTTGCGAGATCACCTCCTCGATGGCCAGCGGAGAATGTGCGTTCCCGCAGAGGAAAATGCCGTCGGTGGCGAAGTCAAGCGGTCGCAGCTTGCGATGCGCTTCGAGGAAGAACCGGTCTTCGCTCAGCGGGACTTTGAGCAACTGCGCCAGTGCTTTGTTATCGTCGCGCGGAATCGTGGCTGCCGCGAGCACGACGTTATCCACCAGCAGTTGGATCGTCTCGCCGAGTGTCTCATCACGCACGATGACGGAGAGCTTGCCGTTATGACCAACAACAGTAGGCGGCCG
Source organism: Blastocatellia bacterium (assembly GCA_025054955.1). Classification (NCBI taxonomy): domain Bacteria; kingdom Pseudomonadati; phylum Acidobacteriota; class Blastocatellia; species Blastocatellia bacterium. Next base: position 4,989 of record JANWZE010000015.1, read on the forward strand.
ATCATCGGCGTAGCGGATGAACGCGACGCCGAGTTTGCGAGCCTTCGTGTAGTAAGCTTCGCGGAATCCGTAGGTGCGCATTTCTCGATAGAGCACATAGATCTGCATGTCGGGGTCCAACTCTTTGAGCTTCAAAGCATGTTTGATCGTCTCCGAGCAACAGGTGCGACTGCAATACGGGCGCTCTTTATTCCGAGAGCCGACGCATTGAATGAAGGCGACGGACTTCGCCGTGAACCCGTTGTTGGCAATGCGCTCTTCGAGTTCATGATGCAGCAGGACGCGGTCGTCCTGTCCATAGAGAAACTCCGTCGGCATGTAGGTCTGCGCACCCGTCGCCACGATGATGACGCCGTGACGGATCTCTTGGGTCGCGCCCTCACCGCCGACGGTGATCTTCGACTCGAAGTTGCCGAGCGAGCCTTTGACCTCGGTGAGCCTGGCGCTAGTGTAGACGCGGATGTTCGGATGAGCGATGACGGTAGCAATCAACGTCTTCAAGGCGGCCTGTGGGTCTTCGCCATTGAGCAAGTAGTAAACGCCCCGCAGGTAGCCGCCAAGCTGGGCCTCCTTTTCAACGAGGTGCACGGTGAACCCTTGATCCGCGAGGGCCAGCGCCGCCGTCATGCCCGCCAAACCGCCGCCGATGACGAGCGCGTCATGGTTCACCTCCAGCGGTCGCGGATAGAGTGGATCGTTCAGTTTCACTTTGGCCACGGCCATGCGCACGAGGTCTTTGGCTTTTTCCGTGGCTTTATCCGGTTCGTGACTGTGCACCCAGGAGCAATGTTCGCGGATATTAGCCATCTCGAAGTAGTAGGGGTTGAGGCCGGCAGCGCGCACGGCGCTTCGGAACAGCGCTTCATGGGTTCGGGGCGTGCAGGAGGCGACGACCACGCGATTGAGCCCGTGTTCCGTGATCTTCTGTTTGATGCGTTCGAGACTGTCGTTGGAGCAGGTGTAGAGATTGTTCTCGGCATAGACGACGCCCGGCAGCGTGCGGGCATATTCGACTACGGCCGGAACGTTCACCACGCCGGCGATGTTCGTCCCGCAGTGGCAGACGAAGACGCCGACGCGCGGCTCCTGTCCTCGCACGTCCATTTCGGGAGGATAGACCGTGGGAGCGATGAGGCTGCCGCGCACCTCGCCGAGCAACGCCATGACTTTGGCCGCTGCTGCCGAAGCTTGCGACACCGTCTCCGGTATATCTTTGGGCTCGGTAAAGGGACCGGCCACGTAGATGCCTTCGCGTCCCGTCTCTACAGGGCCAAAGACGGACGTCTCACAAAAGCCGAAGCGGTTCAGCCGGACGCCGAATGTCTCAGCAATCCGCCGCACGCTCTGTGGCGGTTGCATGCCGACGGAGAGCACGACGAGATCGTATTCCTTCGACACCTTTCGATCATCGTCGGTGAGATAGGTGATCCTCAAATTCTTCGTCTCCGGGATCTCCTCGATCTTCGGCACGCGACAGCGAATGTAGTTCACCCCCAACTTCTTGGCTGTCTCGTAGTAGGCCTCAAAACCTTTGCTGAAGGCCCGGATGTCCATGAAGAAGATGTCGCACTGGAGATCTTCGCCCGCGTGTTCTTTGGCGATGATGGCCTCTTTGGTGGCATACATGCAGCAGACCGATGAGCAGTAGTCGCGCTCGTAGTCGCGCGAGCCCACGCACTGGATGAAGGCGATGCGCTTAGGCGGCGTCAAATCCGACGGACGCAGCACCGCCCCTCCGTACGGACCGGAAGGGGAGAGAATGCGCTCGAATTGTAGCGAGGTGATGACATTCGGATAGCGTCCGTAGCCGAAGTCATTATTGGCTCTGGGCTCGAAGATCTCGTAGCCCGGTGAGAGGATGATGGCACCAACATTGAGCTGTATCGTCTCTTCTTTCTGATCGAAGCGAATCGCTTTCGCTTCACACACGGCTTCGCAGATTCCGCAATCGTTGTACTTCAGTCGCACGCAGACGTTGGGATCAATGGCCGGCTTGTTGGGAATGGCTTGGGGATAGTAAATCGAAACGGCCGGTCGCTCGTTGAGCCCCATGTTGTAGGGATTGAGAATAGGGATGGGAACATTCGGCGAGGCCAAGCTCCTCACCTTCTTTCCCACCGGGCAGATGAAGTCGCACGCGCCGCACGTCCAGCAGATGGGATTGTGCTTGCCAAAGGGAGGCTCCAGTTTCTTTCTCGGCCCTCGGCCGGTAAACCCAATGGCGCTTCGTCCCATGCGCTCCTGACACATTCGCACGCACAGTCCGCAGTAGATGCAATCGTCGTACTTCTTCTTGATGCGCGGCTCATAGACGCCGTATTCGGCGGCGATGTGCCGAATAACATCCGAATCGGGGCAGCGGGCCAGGAGCAGTTCGGCTGTAATCTTTCGCGCCCGCCGGACGCGCTCCGTATCCGTGAAGACGCTGAGACCGTCAAGCGCCGGATAGGTGCACGAGGCTTGGACAGTCGGTGGGCGACCGGGCGCATGAATCTCCACCACGCAGAGCCGACACGCGCCGTAGGGCGTCAGCGCCTTGTGATAACAGAGCGTCGGCACGCGCAGCCCGCATTTTTCGATGGCCGTGAGGAGATTGGTCCCCTCCGGCACTTCGACTGTTTGATTATTGATGGTCAGACGGATCATGACGGATCACCTCAATCGGCATTCACGCTTTCAAAGTGAAAGCGGACCTCAGGGTGGGTTCTTCTCAAACAACGCACGGTCTCCTCGATGTTGCCCAGAGGCTTTCGATCAATATGACTCAGGCGGAAGATAGCCGTCACCGTCGTGCCCTTGCCTGGCGCACTTTTGATGTACACTTTCCCTTCCGCCTCTTCGGCAGCCTGTGCCAGCAAAGGCAGCCCGAGACCGATCCGCTTACCCTCCTTCGTTGTGAAGAAGGGATCAAGCGATCGGCTGACTGTTTCTTCGTCCATGCCTTCACCATCGTCTATGATTTCGAGGATGAGGCGGTCTTCTCGCTTGCTCTGGGACAGGCGAACAATGACATTGCGGGCTCCTGCTCGCAGAGCGTTTTCCACAATATCCAGGATGTGCAGGGACAGGTCTTCCATGCCTAGATCCTCACCATTCGTCCCTCCTGGCCCAGGAGACATCGTTTTATTTCGTTCAGGCTCACGCTCCTCATGAAGAATGTTGTGACCCTCTGACCGATGCGGTCCAGCGTGTGCGCATCGGACGCTGTGATGAAGGGAAGGTGATGCGGCTGTGGGATGAGCTCGCGCCGGTGAGGATCTGCCAATTCCAGCGCATCGAGAGGCAAGCCATCAGGGATAAAACCAAGCTGACCGATGATGCCGAATCCCTCCCGGTCCACATGAGCGGCGATGGCCAGCCCGCCGAGATCGTGGATCAGGGTCACCAACTTCTCCAACGTGAGATCGGTTGCTCCGATCAAGAGTTTGGGACAAAACCCGAGGACCTCTTCCTCTTCGTTGACGATCACTTGTTCGCCATAGAGCTTCTCATCGTTGGTTCCGTGAAGATTCTCATAGACGATTTCTTGAAGCGAGAAGAGGTGTTCATCATTGCCGAAGAGTGCGACGATGTGCACCTCCTCCTTGGACGTTACTTCCATCCCCCCGATCACAGCGATGCCTTCGCGGGCGGCATTTATTCCCACGGCGGGAACATTCTCAGCCGAGTTATGGTCACAGATGCTGATCACATCCAGACCCCGTCGTTTCGCCGTGCTCACGATATTGCGCGGCGACATCTCCAGCTCCGCACACGGCGACAGACAGGTATGAATATGAAGATCGGCCTTAAACTCTCGCATCGTTCCTGACTCCCAGCTCACATAACCTGCACACAACGTCGTAGGTCGAGAGCGAGCTGACCATGATCGGGATGTGTTCTTCTTCTGCCTTGCGCAGCGTTTCTTCGTCCGGCATTCTTGCGTTGACGATGATGATCCCAGAGAGTTCTTTGGCGCTGGCCACCGCCACAATGTTGGCGTGCGTCTGAAGCGTGATCCAGATATTCCCCTGACGAGCATGAGCAAGAACATCGCTCAGCAAGTCGCCGGCATAGCCGCCCGTCACCGCACGGTCGAGCAGACGTTCACCGGTCTTCACGACCAGTTTCAGTGCCTCAACGATATTTTTCAGTGTCAGACTCATGTGTAGACCGTGAATTGAAGACTTGTTCCTTCTCCGATCTTTGAATCAATTGTCATCTGGTCGGAGCAGTTTTTGATGTTGGGCAGCCCCATGCCGGCGCCAAAGCCGAGTTCACGAACCCAATCGGGCGCCGTCGAATAGCCCGGTTGCATGGCCAGCTCAATGTCGGCGATGCCAGGACCCTGATCCGTCGCCGTAACGGTGATCTTCTTGGGTTCAACGGTGGCAACCAGTTCGCCTCCGGGCGTGAAGATCACGATGTTCATCTCAGCTTCATACGAAGCGATGGCAATGCGTCGCGCGAGCTGCGGCGGAATGCCGAGCATCTTCAAATCCCGTTTCAATCGGCTACTGGCTTGGCCCGCCTTCTCGAAGTTTCCTCCTTCAACGGCATAGCGCAGCATGACGGCGCTTCGATCAGAACAAAGTTGCGCATACCAATGGTTCGCTCTGTATTGCTGGAGTTCCTGCTTGTGATAATTGACTTCCAGGCGCCGGAGCAGGCAGCGAATGATGTCCACCTTGCTCAGGATGCCGACGAGTTTGTGGGTCTTCCGATCAATGACCGGGAATCGGCCGTAACCGTAGCGCTCGAATTTCTCGACAGCATGCACCAACGGCTCGTCCCTGAAGAGCGTGACGACGTTCGTGCTCATCCGTTGCTTCACCGGCTCGTGAATACGTCCCTCGCAAAGCGAACGGATCAGGTCTTCGATGCTGACAATGCCAACCAGCTCGCCTGCCTTGATCACAGGCGTGCTAGAGATGCGGTGTTCTTTGAGGAGGCGACGGACATCCTCTATCGTATTGTCAGGCTTCACGGTGATCACCTTTCGGGTCATGGCTTGCTCGACTCTCAACTCGTAGATCAATTCCTGCGTTCTGCCCACCTGGAAGACCTGGTTGACTTCGTCGTTTTTCATCTCTCCACGCAGCCCCTCAGACCTTGCAGGTACAATCGCCCACAACTTTCGTACATGGGCAGATCAGTGCTCAGAAGGATCAGACCTTTCTGCTCAGCCAGTTTCATGGTGTCGCCCTGAGGTCTTTTCCCGCGCACAAAGCAAATGAGTTCAATGTCGGCCACCTCGGCCGTGTAGATGGCTTGGGGCGTGGTCAGTCCAGTGAGCAGAATGGCGCCAGGCGTGGCGAAGGTCAGCACGTCGCTCATCAAGTCGGAGGCACACGCTCGGTTCACTATGACCTCCTTGCCGGAGGGGTTGACCAGCAGCTTGGCCTGGAGCGTTTCGATGATCTCCTGAAGCGTCATCAGCAAACCTCGTGTCAGAGGATCACACGCGCGCGTGTTCTTTCACCGATTGCGTCGGTTTTTTCTTGCGCTCGACCATAATCCCTTTGTCCACCGGAGGAACCGGCTCGCCCGATATTATCTTCACAGCATTGAAGCGCGGCGGGCAGACCTCCAGACACGTGCCGCATTTGGTGCACCTGGTTTGGTCTATGACATGAACAATATGCTTTTCGCCGTAAATTGATTCCGCCGGACATTCGCGCTGACAGATCAAGCACGCCTGGCAAAGTTGCGGATCAATCCAGTAAGCGATCAGATTCTTGCACACCTTAGCCGGGCAGCGTTTCTCCTTGATGTGCGCTTCGTACTCGTCGCGGAAATATCGAATTGTCGTCAGGACCGGATTGGGCAGCGTCGTTCCCAGACCGCACATCGAGGCGTCCTTGATGGCATGGGAGAGTTCTTCCAGGAATTCGACGTCACCTTCTCGACCTTCACCGTCGGTGATTCGCGTCAGCACTTCCAGCAGCGCGTCGCTTCCATCGCGGCAGACAGTGCACTTGCCGCACGACTCATCGTTGGTGAACTGGATGAAAAACTTCGCCACATCCACCATACAGGTATCTTCGTCCATCACGATCATGCCGCCCGAGCCCATCATTGAACCGGCCTGGGTGAGGCTTTCGTAGTCAATCGGCAGATCAATCAAGTTGGCAGGAATGCAGCCACCGGATGGTCCGCCGGTCTGAACGGCTTT
>JANWZE010000016.1 GCA_025054955.1 Blastocatellia bacterium
GTGTTCGGCACGCTTGGCTATTGCACGGTGCGCCTGCACAAACAGCATCTGGAACAGATGACCATCCTCAACGCCGACCGCATCAGCGATGCGATCAAACGCAGCACGCGATATAGCATGCTCAAAAACCATCGTGACGAGGTCTATCACATCATCAAGACGATCGGCAACGAACCGGGCTTCAACAAAATCCGGATTTTTAATGAGCAAGGCAAAATCAGTTTCTCAACTGATGAGCGCGAGGTCAACCAATACGTGGACAAGACGGCCGAGGCCTGCTACGGCTGTCACGCGGCTGATCAGCCGTTGACGCGACTGAATCGCCCAGATCGCATGCGAATCTATACTGACGCTGATGGCACGCGCATTCTCGGCGTCATCAATCCAATTGAAAATGAGCCGAGTTGCTACACTGCGGCCTGTCATGCCCATCCGGCAGATCAGCAAGTGCTCGGTGTGTTGGACGTGACCATGTCGCTGGCCAGTGTGGACGCAAGCATGGCAGATGCCCAACGACAGATGGTGAGCATGTTCGTCGTCATGATTTTCTTGATGGCGCTGTTGGTGATCGGCCTTATCTGGGCGATGGTACATCGGCCACTTCAGCAACTGCTGATCGGAACGCAGCGCGTGGCTGCCGGCGACCTGACCTATAAAGTTCACGTCAGCGCTCAGGATGAAATTGGCGACGTGGCCCTCTCGTTCAATCAAATGACCGAGCAACTCAAACTAGCTCATGAGCAGCTCACCGAGTGGGCTCAATCGTTGGAACAGCGCGTCGCCGAAAAAACCGATGAACTGAAACGCGCCCATGAACAGATGATTCAGGTGGAACGCATGGCCTCGCTGGGCAAATTGGCGGCCATTGTGGCTCATGAGCTGAATAACCCGCTGGCTGGCATTCTCACATACGCGAAGCTGCTGTTGAAGAAACTACAGCAGAACGGGTCCGGTGACCTCAAGACGGAACAAGCACGTCAGTATCTGGAAACGATCGCCGCCGAGTCAGCCCGCTGCGGCGACATCGTGAAGAATCTCTTGCAATTTGCCCGGCACACACCCGTCAACCGGCAACCAACCGACATCAATGAACTCATCCGGCAATCACTCCGCTTGGTTCAGCACAACATTGATCTGATGAACGTTCAAACGCGCGTGCAACTGGATGAACGGCGCCCGATCGTCACGTGCGACGGCCAACAAATCAAACAAGCGCTGGTGGCGCTGCTGATCAATGCTTGCGAAGCGATGACGCCTGGCGAAGGCATCCTGGATGTCATCTCGCACTACGACGCCGAAGCGCAGGCCATCCAGATTACGATCCGCGATAATGGCATCGGCATGGACGCAACGACCCAACAACATATCTTCGAGCCGTTTTTCACCACCAAGGAACAAGGCCGTGGCGTGGGACTGGGGTTGGCCGTCGTCTACGGCATCATTCAACGACACGCCGGACAGATTGAGGTTCAGTCAGCCCCCGGCCAAGGCGCGACGTTCACCATCCGATTGCCAGACGCTACGATCAACCATCAGCCAAGTGCCCTGGAGGTAACTCACCAACCATGAACGTTGAGCATTCAACAACAAGGAGTGTCACGATGACAAAACGTCCTATCAGCATCTTGATTGTGGACGATGAACCAATTGTGCGAGAATCGCTGCAGAATTGGTTTCGCGAAGAGAATTATTTGGTGGATGTCGCCGCATCAGGCAAAGAGGCGCTGGATAAGTTGACTCGGCAAACGTGGGACCTGTTTCTGCTGGACATCAAAATGCCGGGCATGGATGGCCTTGAGCTTCAACGCAAAATCAAACAGATTCACCCATCGGCGACCATCATCATCATGACCGCATACGCCTCGGTCGAGACAGCCGTGGAAGCCATGAAGCAAGGCGCTTACGATTACCTGGTCAAGCCATTCGATCCCGATGATCTGGAACGAATCGTTCATAAAGCAGTCGAACACGCACAACTACTTTCAGAAAATCGCCAACTGCGCGACAAGATCGAAGAGATGAGTCGCTTTCACCAGATCATCGGACAAAGCGCCAGCATGCGTCGCGTGTTGGAGCAGGTGAGCCTCGTCGCCGCCTCTGACACGACCGTTCTGATTCGCGGCGAAAGCGGCACCGGCAAAGAGCTGATTGCAAGGGCTATTCATGCCAACAGCGCGCGTCGCTACATGCCGATTGTGATCGTCAACTGCGGCGCGTTGGCTGAAGGCGTGCTGGAAAGCGAACTGTTCGGCCACGAAAAAGGCGCATTCACCGGCGCGCAGTACCGGCGAAAAGGTAAATTCGAAATGGCCGATGGAGGAACCTTGTTCCTCGATGAAATCGGTGACATCAGCCTGAAAACACAGGTTGACCTCCTGCGCGTGCTGGAAGACAAAACGATCTATCGTGTTGGCGGCAACACACCCATTCCGGTTGATTTTCGACTCGTCGCAGCAACCAATAAAAACTTGGAAGCGTTGGTGGCGGAACAAAAATTCCGTGAAGACCTCTATTATCGGCTCAATGTCTTCTCCATCGCCCTGCCGCCACTGCGCGAACGCCGCGAGGACATCCCGCTGCTGGCCGAACATTTTCTCCGGCAATTTGCGCAAAACATGAACAAGCCGATCCACGGGTTCGCCACCGACGCCATGCACATGCTCTGTCAGTACGATTGGCCCGGCAACGTGCGCGAGCTGCAAAACGCTATTGAACGCGCTGTGCTGGTTTGCAAGGGGTCAACCATTGAACCCTCTGATCTGCCATTTCAAGTCAATAACGGGCCATCTCCTGTGCCTGGCCAATCACTGGCCGACATGGAGCGACACCACATCTTGCGTGTGTTACAACAAACGGGCTGGAATATCTCACAGAGCGCGCGCCTCTTGGGCATTGATCGCGTCACGTTATATAACAAGATCAAACGATACCACCTGCGACGGGAGCCGACGTGACGGAACCGACCGATCTGCCACGAATCATCCTCGTGCCGGTGGGCAGCGTTAACCCGCGCCTGCTGGAGTTCTTGATTCTCACGTTGCCCGACACATTCAAGATGCCCTGCACACTGGGGCCGCCGCTGCTTGACGTCAGTCAAGCCTATAGCCTTGTCCGGCAACAATACTACTCGACCGAGCTGCTAGCACGATTGCTCACACTGAACCAACATGCAACAACAAAAATCCTGGGCGTGACCGAAGTGGATTTGTTCATTCCCATTCTGACGTTCGTCTTTGGCGAAGCTCAACTCAATGGCCCCGCAGCTATCATCTCCGCGCATCGGCTTCGTCAATCGTTTTACGGCCTGCCAGAGGACGAGGCGTTACTGCTGGAGCGTTGCCAAAAAGAGGCGCTCCATGAACTCGGCCATACGTTTGGACTCGTTCATTGCCAGTCATTTGAGTGTGTCATGCATCGTTCGCACTCAGTCGAGCAGGTTGATCTGAAGCGAAACTCGTTTTGTCCAATGTGCGCTCAAACATTAGCGCACAATCGCCTCACACTTCGTTGAGTGCGGCATAAGACGCAGCCGGGGTGATTATTCCCACGCCAGCAGGGGCAATTCTCGACCATCTCAGCAAGCCGTCATTGTCGCTCAATAGGTTAACCAAAGCGACAGCCGGCGCACACTCGGCACGAAATTTGCACTCTTATAGATTCAGTGAATACATGCTCAGCAATGCCGCCCCAAGCGCGGCGCGAGCAAAGGAAGGACATGGATATGAGGCAGGCAACACTTTTTGAAGAAGCTCTTGTGATCTCCGGTCCACGACGCTCTGGCGGGCGCGTCAAGTGGTTTTTCTTGCTGACCGCGTTTGTATATGCCGCGGGGCTTGTCGCGATTATCATATCGAGTATTTTGATGGCTCATCCTCAGTTCAGAGAAGCAGTGCTGGAAGTGGCGCTGGTTGCGCCGCCGCCACCCCCGCCACCGCCGCCACCGCCGCCGGCGGGCAGCGCCAAGGCAGCAATCGGGCCAACGACGGGGCGAGTAGTTATTCCGACCGGCTTCGTCGCACCTACACGTCCAGCTAAATCGCTGCCGTCAATAGACACCGAGGCGCCTGAGGTTGGTGTCGTGGGTGGCGTACCGGGTGGCGTTATTGGCGGCGTACCGGGTGGCGTCATTGGCGGTGTGCCCGGTGGTGTGTTAGGTGGCGTGCTTGGCTCCACCGGCCCAGTCCCTGCATTACCGCCGCCCAAAGTCGAAATTCAAACGCAAGCGCCACCGCCACCACCCAGCAAACCAATTCGCGTGACGACCGGCGTGCTCAAGGGCAATGCCATTCGACGCGTGATGCCCACATATCCGGCCGTCGCTCGCAGCGCTCACCTGCAAGGCACGGTCGAAGTCCACGTGATCGTTGACGAAGAAGGAAACGTCATCGCGGCTGAGGTAGCCAGTGGACATCCATTGTTCCGTGAGGCCGCACTGGCCGCAGCGCGACAATGGAAATTCCGGCCCACGCTGGTCAGCGGCATCCCTGTCAAAGTCAGCGGCACGCTCTCGTTTATCTTCCAACTCAACACAGGCGAGTAAAGAGCACCAGCGCACCCGCAGAGGGCGTCACTCAGAGAGACGTGGCAGCTTGCGCACGCTCAACACAGGAACTGCTCTTATGCTCCGCGCACGCCACGAAGCATGAAAATCGAGCACAGGCGGGAACGCCTGTGCCACATTCTCAAGGGAATCGCCCATGAGCTCCGCGCACGCCACGAACGATGAACATACAATTTTTTCGTGAGGTTCGTGTGCTTCGTGGGCGATTTTCAAAGGAGCGCAGAGAGTCGTCCCCTTGCCTTCTCGGATCGTCGGCCTTATCCTGCAACCTCCGTCGAGCAGATTTAACAGCCGAGGTTTCACTGAAGAGGAGGCACATAATGAGCAAGAGTCGAAAGAGTCGAACCGTCACTCGTCGAAAATTCTTAGGTCAGGCCGTCGGGGGAACGGCAGCTACTGCCGTCGCTCTTCCGCTGGCCGTTCCCGCCCAGAGGTCGAGACAAAGAGCCGGCAAGAAAGTCATTTACAAAGCGGGCGAACAGCCGACATCCAATCGGCTCTACAGCTCTGGGATTCAATTCGGGCAGTTGCTCTTTGTTTCCGGGCAGGTGGCCCATGACCCGGCCACGCGCAAAGTCGTTGAAGGGCCTTTCCCCAATCAAGTGCGACGCTGCCTGGAAAACGTCAAGATGGTACTGGAGGCAGCGGGTTCTTCGCTTGAGAGGGTGCTCAAAGTCACGGTGTTTTTGACCGACATCGCAAATTTTCAGGCGATGAACGAGGTCTATCGCACCTATTTCCCGACCGACCCACCGGCGCGCACGACCGTCGCCGTCAAGGACCTGCCCGGTGATTCGCCCATCGAGATCGAGTGCATCGCCTATGTGGATTGAATGAGTGGTAATGGGCGCTGGCAAACCCCTATCGCGGTAGGATCGTCCGTTGGCCAGCTCTTGCCACGAACGGTGAAAGAGATTCTTTCGCGTCGTTCGCGTGTTTCGTGGGCAATTTTTTTGGGAGGAGAATAGATGATGAACCGAAGATTCTCACTCATTGTCGCTAGCATGCTTCTTCTTGCCGCGTCGGTTGCTGCGCAAACCGACAAGGTGGATGAGTACGTCCGTTATACAATAGAGCGGTTCCACATTCCGGGTCTAGCGATGGCCGTGATCAAAGAC
>JANWZE010000017.1 GCA_025054955.1 Blastocatellia bacterium
TACCGCCGGCTGATGCGGATGCCCATCTGCGCATGAATGAGCGGGTCACGCAGATCACGGCGCAACTGCTCCAGCGTTTGCCGCAAGCCGGGACTGGCCAGCGTCCAGTAGATCACAATCAACCGGTCAGTCTGCTCCAGCTCTGACGCCGTCACCTCGGCTCGACCGGTCTCCACCAATGATTGGACAATCGGTCGAATACGCACCAACCATTCCTGCGTCGCTACGAGCACACTCAGATTCGAGATCATGATGCGAGTCAGCTCCGGTGAAAACTGATAGAAGGCCTCGGTGTATCTGATCCCAACCAGCGTTCGCGACAACACCTCATCGCGCAGTTGGTACAACAGCCTCAGCAGCGCCGGTGCGTCGGCTCGACCTTCAACCGCTCGCGTGGCCGCGCAGCCGCCCGGCGGCGGTGGTGGCGGCGGTGGCGGCGGCGCATCCTGGATGGTGAAGTTGTTGTTGCTCGTGTCATTGATCGCTGCATTGCCGGCATCGGAAATCCTGACCCGCGCTTGCGTCGTCGCTGGTCCGGTCACCGTCCATGACTCTGATCCATCATTGGGCGTGCTGGTGAACAATGTGGAATAGGTGCTGCCACCATCACGCGACAATTCAATCTTCACGTTGGCAATTGAGCCAGTGGTTGTCCAGCTAATCGTCTGGGTAGTGCCAATCTGCCACGTCTCACCGCCGTTGGGCGCAGTCACCGTGATGCTAGCCGGCGGCGGCGTTGCGCTGATCGTAAAGGCGGCGTTGCTGGTATCCTGTGTCGCCGGATTGGCTGCATCCGACACACGGATGAACGCATTAGTCGTTGCTGGTCCGGGGACCGTGATGGATTGCGAGCCGTCGTTCGGCGTGTTGCTCGCTAGCATGGTATATGGTCCGGCTGCGCCCGTGTGTGATAGTTCGATGTGCACATTGGCGATGGACCCCGTTGTCGTCCATGTGACGGTTTGCGTCGTGCCAATCTGCCACGTCTCACCGCCGTTGGGTGAGGTGACGGTGATTGTCGCTGGTGGTGGCGGCGCATTGCTAATGGTGAACATGCCGGTTGAATGATCGCGGAAAGCGTCGCCGTCAGCCTGCTCGCGGATGCGTATGACCGCCTGCGTTGTCGGCGGGCCGGTGACCGTCCAGTTGAACGAACCGGTGTTGGGCACAACGGCAATGTCAGTGAACGAGCCGCCGCTGCCGCCGCTGCGAGAAATCATCAACTTAACAGTCGGCGTCGAGCGCGAAGTTGTCCAGGTGATCAGATGGTTGGCGCCGATGTATAACACATCGCCGTTGGTGGGCGACGTGATCCGGTAGGGTTGTGGGAACAGGCCGCGCGCAGTGAAAACTGAGTTGATCGTGGTTTGATGGCTGCCGCCATACAGCGCGTCGTCGGCTTGTGAGACGGCTTCGGCGCTTTCCGGCATCGCCGGCGTCAACGGCAATCGGAAATGACTGTCCAACACGAGCGAGACCGTTGTGTCGCGACCGAGTTGCAGAAACAGGTCATAGAGCGAGGCAGACCAGGTCTGACCGGTGAAGTGCACGCCGCCACGATCACGCGGCCATTGTCGAATCGAAGGCGGATTATCCATCCGTCGCAAGCAGGCCGGTTCGACCGATGTGAAGCACTGACTGAACCATTCGGCTAAGCACGGATCATAGGTCGTATGTGTGGCCGCCGGACCTTCTCGATTGCTCATCATCGCTGCAAGGAAATCGCCAAATCCTTCGCCTTGTCCGTCGAAATTTTGATCAATACCGATGCGCTGGTTGTGCATGACGGCGTGGCCGTATTCGTGCCAGATGACATCGGCGTCTTCCGCTGCATTGGGCGAGCCGACCGGGCTATGCAGTGTGATCGAGCCTTGACCAAGAGAGCCGGGCGAGAAGAAAGCATTGCAATCGTTGGACCCTTCGGCGTTCACCGGAATGGAATAATTCATGACGGTGAAAAATCCTAATGCGTCGAAGTAGCGTTTAGTCGTATCCATTGCCCAATAGGTCATGACTTCTTCAAATCCATTCTGTCCGCGCCGCAGGTCGCTGAAGTCATTGGTTGGGCGATTGACCCGGCTCGGTGTATTCTGCGTATTCACGAAGGGGCCGTTGAGAAAGCCGCTGCCATCCAGATCGAACAAAGTTTTCGTCGTGTAGGCAGCTTCAGGAATCGTGCTGGTGTCGCGGATGGTGGTATCGTTGAGCGCCACCACCGGATTGGGGACGAAGACTTTGCCCGTGCCGTTAACATAGTAGTTCTTGTCCATGATCTGACTGATTCGCTCGCCCGTGTGCGCATCGAAGAAGGCTTCCCAAAGACCTTGAGGCTCGCGCGCGGGAATCACAATTCGCCAGGCCAAATAGGCGCCCGCGTCAGTCGGAGCGATGACGAGCTCGCGCGTTGGTTGACCATACAGCACGAGCTGGCCGGTGTGACTCGCCAGCTCGGTGAACAACTGTTCCGAGACGGCTTCGGCGCTCACGCTAGGAACGACGGAGAAGACTTCGATATTGGCGTGATAGTTATTGGTAACGGTGTCAATGACGCCGCGCGGGTTGATGCTCACGGACAGGCCGCCGCCATGCACGCGCACGCCCTGATAAACCTGCTCGAAAAAGAGGTGCGTACCGCCGGGGCTTTCAGCCTGTTGAATCAGGCGGAGGTCCGCGAGGCTTCGTAGTTGAAACAATGCTGCATGCTCGCGTAGGAACTGGCGTGCCGCTGATTCGGGGTGTGACATTTTTTGTGACACGTCTACCATGCGTCCATAGACCGACTTGAGTATGCCCCGATCATACCAAAACGCTCGCAGCTCCGTTTGCGACGCGGCTCGCAGGGATTGCCAGTAGGGAAGCAATGCTGTTGAGGGTTTGCCGCGATCGAGCGATTTTGTGTATCGGTCCGGCGCTGTCAGAGCTGTGTGTTCTGTGTACTTGATTTGCGCCGCTGCTTTAGGAACTAAAGGTTGGATGAACAACAATAAGAGCAAAATTAGCGAAAAAATGCTGTGGGATTTTAACGTTCTCGACCTATGCATCTGGTAACCTCCTCGAATTTATCCGGCGTGTGGCAGCGCCGTAACCACGAAGGCGGCATTGTATGGTAGGGCTCAGATGGGCGTCAATGCGAAATCACCGCGCTTTTCTGATCACCTCAGGCGTTACACAGTAGACAGAGCCAGATTCAGCAGACTATGATAAGCAAGCCATGATGAAAAAGTCGTTGAGGTCTCCCGCTTCCATTCTCGTCGTTTTTGCGTTGTCGTTCATTCTACTTGGCAACGCAGTCACAGGAACAAATCTGCCGTTGCCGCCGCCGGCGGCCATTGAGAGCATCACACCAGCCGATTTACGGCATCACGCTGAATTTTTGGCGTCTGATGAGCTGGGTGGACGATATACGTTCAGCCCCTCCAATGCAATTGTCGCGCGCTATCTGGCTTCGCGGCTGCGGCATTGGGGTTATCGCGGCGGCGCAGCAGACGGCTCATTCATGCAACGATTTGAAATGGTGGCGCAGCAGTACAATCCTGAAGAGACGTATATCGAGATCAAAGGGGAAACAGGCCCGGTGAAATTTCACGTCGGGGAAGGAGTCAGCTTTGTTGGCCAACATGGCGATGCCGATGTCACCGGTGAATTGGTTTTGGTTCCGTACAGCGCCATCAAGGCAGGCGGGGAGACGCAATCGGACTTGAAAGGGAAGATCGTCATTGTTCCGCTCTCTTCATCGTCTTCGTTGGAGACCACTGCGTCGTCCGAGCCGTTGACAGAAGCGGCAGGGCTAGATCGGCATCAGCGACGGATGGTCCGCGATGTCGTCCAATCGCTTCGTGGTCGCGGGGCTGTGGGTGTAGTGGTCATCACGCCTGAGCGAAAATCACACGGGACATCGTCCGACGAGCGACGCGGTCGGACTCCCGCGCACGGCCGATTAGTGTTCGCCGAGGATGTGAAACTGCAGCCAACCTATCCGGTGTTTCATAGCTGGCGCGCCTCGGTGGTGGAAGCTCTGCTGAAGGGAACGCGCCTTGATGCAAAGACGGTGTTTTCATCAACGCTGGTTAGCGAGGTTCGCTCGCTGGAGCGAGACGGCCGGCTGCACGTTTCTCTGCGCGGGCCGAAGCGTACCACGCAAAATGTGATCGGGATACTCGACGGCGCAGACCCTAAGCTGAAGAACGAATACGTTCTGTTCGGCGCGCACATGGATCACGTTCACTCGGATGGCCACGAGATTTACAACGGGGCCGACGATAACGCTTCGGGCGTAGCGGCTTTGCTGGAGATTGCGCAAGCGTTCGCGCAGGCACCGCCGCCGCGCCGCTCCATCATGATTATCTTTCACACTGCCGAAGAAGAAGGCTTATTCGGTTCACAGTATTTTGTGCGACATCCAACGGTCCCGCTCTCGTCTATCGTGGTCAACTTCAATATTGACATGATTGGGCGGAGCCGCGCGCCGAACGACACGAATCCGGCTAACAGTGAACTGAGCGATGCCAACACGGTCTTCCTCATTGGGTCGGATCGCCTGAGCGCCCAGTTGCACAACCTCAGCGAACAGACCAATCAAGATACGGTCAAGATGAATCTGGATTATCGTTATAACCGCGAAGATCACCCGCAGCGACTCTACTATCGGAGTGATCACTGGAATTATGCCAAGAATAATATCCCCGTCATTTTTTACTTCACCGGGCTGCACGAAGATTATCATCGGCCGACGGACGATGTTGAGAAGCTGGATTTCGAGAAGATGGCCCGCATCACGCGATTGATCTTCGCCACAGGCTGGCGTGTAGCCCATTTGGACGAGCGGTTGAAGCTCAATACGCAGGGTGAGCAAAGAACGACTCGATAAATTGATGGTCACGCGCCATCTGGCCGAGACGCGCCAGAAGGCGCAAGCATTAATCATGGCCGGGCACGTGCTGGTTAACGGCGAGCGCGTGGATAAACCGGGAAAGCTCGTTGCAAGGGGGTCTATCATTGAAGTGCGGCCGGCAGGCCCCTCTTATGTTGGTCGAGGGGCGTTGAAACTGGAAGGCGCATTATCCGCGTTTAACCTGAACGTGCAACGGATGGTGTGTCTCGATGTGGGGGCCTCCACTGGTGGATTCACCGAATGTTTGTTGCAACATGGCGCCGCTTGCGTCGTCGCGTTGGATGTGGGGCGTGGGCAGCTTCACTGGAAATTGCGCTCTGACCCGCGTGTGATCGTTCGGGAAGGCGTCAATGCGCGATACCTGAAGCCGTCCGATTTTGATCGCCTGTTTGACTTGATCACCGTGGATGTCTCATTCATTTCGCTCACCAAAGTCCTGCCGGCGTTAGTGCCGCTGCTTGCCGACTCAGGACAGATCCTTGCGCTGGTCAAGCCGCAGTTCGAGGTTGGCAAAGGCGAGGTCGGGAAAGGGGGCGTCGTCCGAGACCCGGTTCAACACAGTCAGGTAGTGGCTCACATTCGTCTGTTTGCCGAACAGACATTGCGATTGCACGTCAAAGGAGTCGTGCCATCGCCGATTCAAGGGGCCGAAGGAAACACAGAGTTCTTTTTGCTCTTAGCGAAGCACGCGGAAACTGCGTGCCATGAGGTCGGTCCGGTTGCGCATCGTTTTTAGCACCTGCGGATGACCTTCAAATTGCAGCATGTAATAGGAATTCGCGTCAATTTTGAGGTAATAGTAGAACGCAGTTTTCGGTCGTCCGCCGTAGGCAAAATCGAATGTCAGTAGCGCGCCGGGGTATTCCTTGTGGTTGAATGGCTCAATCGAGCCTTGAACAAAACCTGGTCGAAAGCGAATGGAGGTTTCCTGGTCTCGCTGGGCCAGTTCTTGTGGGGCGATGTCTTGATCACGGCGCCTTTCACGAATGCGTAGCACGCCGCGCTCGCGATTTTCAAAGATGATGTCCACGACTGTGTTGCCGGCGCCGTCTTTGGAGATGACTTCTTCCCATCCTTCTTTCAGCGTGATCGCATATCGTCCGTCAGGATGGATGAACTCACGGTCTTGCGCGTGAGCTGCGCCGATGAACGGCCAGCATAGAAGCAGTGTCAAAGTCGCAAGCCATACTGACTGATCGTGTGTCATGGCTCAACCTCCGCTGATGAGTGAACGAGGCCGCCGGACATGGAGGCTGCGCCGGCGGGTCTTTGAAAATGAATATCTCCCAGGACCGCTCGCTGATGCGCGATGAGCTGCCTAATGCCGATTTGAGCCAATGAGAGTAACTGGTTCAATTCGTCGGCTGTATACGGTTTGCTCTCGGCTGTGCCTTGTGTTTCGACGAAACGTCCGTCGCCCAGGCAGACGACGTTCATATCAACTTCGGCGGAACTATCCTCCGCGTAATCCAAATCCAATCGCATTTGACCGGCAACAATGCCGACACTGACCGCTGCCAGATAATCATAAACCGGCATAGTGGCGATGACGCCTTGTTCGATCAACCGGCGCAGCGCCAGCACCAGCGCCACGTAGCCGCCGGTGATGGCTGCCGTGCGTGTGCCGCCGTCGGCTTGCAAGACGTCGCAATCCACGGTGATGGTTCGTTCGCCAATCTGTGTGAGGTCGAGCACAGCCCGCAAGCTGCGACCGATGAGTCGTTGAATTTCCATGACCCGCCCTGAGCGTTGCAGCCGGGTGCCGTCGCGAGCAGTCCGCGTTGAGGTCGAGCGCGGTAACATGCCGTATTCAGCGGTGATCCAGCCCTGCCCACTGTTGCGCAAGAAGGGCGGCACGCGATCTTCGACACTGGCCGTGCACAAGACCCATGTCTGTCCCATCTGAATCAACACAGAGCCTTCAGCATAGCGCGTGAAATCAGGTGTGATGACGATCGGACGGAGTTCATCAAAGCGTCGGCCATCAGGTCTGACGTTAGTGTCGTTCATGGGGAGCAAAGTCCTCGTCGTCGTTGAGGTCGGAGGCAATCTCAGCCACTTGAAGTTCCAGTTCTTCCAGTATCTGGGCCAGCGTGTCCGCCTCAAATTGGGCGATTTTTAACTTTCGTTCGGTGACGTCCACGTCTCGTTCCAGTTGCTCGCGGGAGGCCTCCAACTCTCGGAGCAACTGCTCATCCTCTGGGCTGAGCGTTTGATGCGCCGGGTTGCCTTCCTCAACTTGTTGGGCCAAACGGTTCAGGATGGCCATGGCCCGAGACTTGATCGCTGCGCCCGCCTGCCGATGGGTTTCCAACTTTGATTTGAGGTTGGTCAGGTCTTTCAGTAACCGCTCGCGCACTTGAACCAGCAGCTTCAACTGGGCCTGAATTTCGGCCAGCCGGGCCAAATTGGCTTGGTGGTGTTGGGACCGACTCTCTGTAGGATTTTGTCTGAATTCGTCGAACATCGTTCCTCGCTCTAGTCCATGGTGGAGGTGAGCGGAATCGAACCGCTGTCCGCGGGCTTTCAACGAGAGGTCCTACATGTTTAGTAGCTTGTCATCGTCTCGCTGTCGGACTTGGCCAAGCTACAAGCGCGTCCGACAACCAGATCAGCTTGTTCTCGCTCGCAGCCGCTGATCACCGACTGAGAGCCCAGCTTGCTGTCGTCACGCTCGCTTCTTCACCGGCAAGCTCGATCAAGAGGAGCGTGGCCGTGTTTACGCGGCCAGTGCGAAGTTGTGATTCGCGTTTATTTTTTTCGTGCGTTTAACGAGCAGCACGACGCTCGACATGCACCTCTTCGCCTCCAGACCCTCGTCGAAACCATGTCACCCCCACACCAAGTCGCCATTCTATCACTGGACTTATGAGGGGTCAAGCGAAGCAGCCGCGTCGCTTCTTTGTGTTTTTTCGACCATACTCAATGCTACAATACAAGCGGAACATCAGCCGCGCAGTGACGTAATGGTGGACGAAGCCACATCAGGAGGCACACAATGAGGGCAAATATACATGGATTTGCTACGCTTCTTTGGCAGACCGATTGGGAGTCCCTGGGAGAGCAACTGACTGGGTCCGTCGCGGTGGCCGGATTGTATTTGCTGATAGGCTGGCTCATGCTCTTGTTGATACGACGACAGCAGCAAGAACGAGAGTTCTTGCATAAGGAACGTATGGCTGTGATTGAGCGCCCCGAGGCAGCTCCTAATAGTCTGAGCGTGTTGTTGGCCGGCCTGTCGCCGCCGCAGGATCAAGACCTGCGGACCGGCTTGAGGTGGAGCGTGATCGGAGTAGGGATCGGTTTGGCACTTTACCTGATGGAGGCGACGCGGGAGTATTGGCCTGTTGGGCTGATTGCTGCCTTCATCGGAGTGGCTCATGTGGTCTCTTACTTGATGAGTTCTGCCCGTCAGCGCGCACAGGCTGGCGCCGATCAAACGAGCGTGGATGTTGCAGGCCTTATTCAATCGGTTGAGTTCACACCGCGCCACCTGCCTGAACCAGGCCGCACACCGCTGCCTGTCGTTGATCGGGCCAATGACGAGGTCACAACTAAACCGGAGGGTTGATCTATGAGTGCAACAGATCGTTTCGAGCGATGGAAAAAGAAATTGACGGAGGCCGCCAAGGAGTTGGATAGCCAGTACGGCATTACGGACGCCCTGGAGAAAGGAGCAAAGATCGCTGCTGAAGGAATTCGCAAAGGCACAGAAGTGGCCGCCGCCGGCGTCGAGGCCGCTAAGAAGGAATGGGAGCGGCTTGACCATGAATACGATATTGCCAGTACTGTGAAACGCGCGACCAGCGACGTTGTGGAAACAGCCAGAGAAGGGGCCAAGTCGGCGGAAGCCAAGGCCGATGAGTTATTGGCCGAGGCAGGCAAGTATTATGACAGGGTCGAGCGTGCCACACGGACAGCCGAGAAAACAGTTCGCGCCGGCATGACACTGAAAGCGCGCGTCGAGCAAGCCCGCGATTGGATCAAGCATAATCCCGGAAAAGCTGCTGTGATCGGTTTGTCGGTGGTGATGGGCGTGCGGGCAGGAAGCGCATTTCCCAGACTCGATGCCGTTTTGTTAGGTGCCGGCGGGCAAGGGCATTGGTTATTCCACAGCGCGCTCGCTTCATACGGACTGCAAAAAATCTCCGAACGGTACTTCTCCTACTTGAAGCAGCAAGAGCAACTGATTCAGTCAGGGCGGTTGACTGAGGCCGAGGCGGCCCGTGTTGAATTTCAGCGCAACATGACCAAGTACGTCGGTGCTCCGTTGATTGGCGCTTTCCATGTGGCTGCGGGCGCGACCTTGATTGCACAAAGCTTGTCGCCGGGCCGAATCGTTGGCGCGCCGGTCGAATTGATTCTGGGCGGCAATCCGATTTTGACAAGCGTCTGGCTTTTCTCAAACGGTCTGATCTGCATTCACAACGGCTATAAGCTGTTTGTCATGGCCATGGCCGATGAAGAAACGATCATGCAGTTCGTTCGTGAAGCGAAGTACCTGTTGCCGCGAATCGCAGAAAGCTAATTGGGTGAGGATCGAGCCGTCGGTCGAGCGCAGAGGCTCATGGCTGCGCTCATTCGACAACGATAGGGAATCCTGTGTATGGCAATCATAGGCCTGGGGTGCAGAGGATCGTGGATACGCTCATTCGACAACGATAGGGAACGGCATGAATGAAAGAATGAAGACAATCAGTCCGACCATGCCGATCAGATAGCGTTGTCGGTCGAGTGGCCGCTGCTCATCTTCCACCGGCGGATGTTGCAGGCCGAGCATCAAACCGAGCAAGGCCACGTAGACAAACCAGCCCGGCCAGCGGTGTACCCGATAGGAGAGCCATGCCAGCACACAGATGATGGCGAAAATCCCCGTTGCCACCCAGCGATGCCCCCGTCGTCCAAACAATGCATACACGACGTGGCCACCGTCTAGTTGCCCTACGGGAAGCAGATTCAGGCCGGTGGCCAGCATGCCGACCCAGGCCGCGAAATAAATGGGATTCCATTCCATCAATGTCGGCAAATTGAGCCATCGTTGGATCATTTGAAACAGCAGTGGGTCTTGGAAGATGTATCGGCTTGTTTGCGCGTCTGGTGGCAGCGGCTCGGCCGGCGTCGCAATCCATAAACCAACGATGACCGCAGGAATGGCCACGACGAAACCGGCCAGTGGACCGGCAATGCCGATGTCGAATAAGGCACGCCGCGACCGGATCGGCTCCTTAATCCGAATGAATGCGCCGAACGTACCGATCAGTGTTGGCGCTGGAATGAAATAGGGCAGCGTGGCGCGAATGCCGTAGTAGCGGCAGGCAAAATAATGACCAAGCTCATGGGCTAGAAGAATCGAAATCAACACCAATGCATAAGCTGCGCCGCTGGCTGCTGAGTAGGGATCATTGATTAAATACAACAGCAGACTCCACCAATCGTCCACGTTGGGTTCAGTGCGAAGCGACAAGACGGCGCCAATGAAAAAACAACTGAGCAGTGTCAGCAAAAACAGCGCCACATGCAGGAGCAATCGCTTGGCGCTCAATTCGGATGTAAGCTTGGCCGCAGGGACAGGTGGTTCAACCGTCGCAGCCGGAACAACAGGCTGGTCACTCACAAACTCGTTCCTCACGAGCGGAGTTCTTTACCGGCTTTGAAGCGAATGGTTTTTCCTTCGGGAATCGGCACCACGTCGCCTGTCTTGGGATTGCGCCCAACGCCTCGTTTGCGCGGGCGAACATAGAATACACCGAAACCGCGCAGTTCGATGCGCTGGCCACGCTTGAGCGCCTGTTTCATAGCCTCCAGCAATGATTCCACAGCCATTTCGGCTTTGATTTTGGTCAAGCCGGTTTGTTCTGAAACGGCGTTGACAATATCTTGTTTAATCACGGCGCCTCCTTTTGGAAAGTCCAACCTGGGTCAAATTTCTGAACTGACTATCACACTCCCAAGCGAGGCCACATTGTATGTGCGTTCACCGATGGCTGTCAAGCGAATCACCTTTTCGCGGATGAAGCAGGGAGGGTTGAGACTGAACGATTGGTGAAGCCTCAGGAGGTGGCCGAACATTTTTCTGATGACTCTCGCGCTCATGGCCGCGCCGAGAAAGCAGATGGCGCGCGTTTGGGTGATTCCTCGGCCGGTTGATGAGACTCTTTGTCAGCGGCTTTGAATTTGTACTGAATCAACGCGCCTGCTGTGACACGCTGGCCGTTGAGCCGCGCCGGGACGAACCTCATGCGTTGAGCCGCTTCAATCGCTGCTTGATCCAGTCCGAAGCCAGCCCAGCGTGTTATCGTAATTGGCCCCATTGTCCCATCGGCGCCAAAGGTGACATGCAATTGAACGGTGGCTGTAACGTCGGCGATCTGAGCCGCCCTGGTGAAAACAGGCTTGACGCTAGCAAGAATGCGCGGCGGATCAAACAGGGGCGGCGTCGGTTTCTCTGGATCATTGACTTCAATGAGCGTGGTTTGATCTTGCGGTGAAAGCTCAAGCTGTCGGTGGCCGACCTGTTCGATGTATTGCGCCAACCTCGCGCGCAGTTCATCCAGCACAGCGTTGGCAGCCTCGACAGGCGTGGCGCGCGTTTGCTCGAAGAACTCAAAGATGGCTAATCGCCCGGTTCGCGATTGAACGATGAATAAGCCGAGCCATGCTCGATGCGCCAGTTGCCCGGCGGCTGGACTGTGCGGGGATAAGCCGGCACGGCCCAGTATCAGATAATCACACCCGATCGCCATCGCTAGATCGCGTGCTTCTGCAAGGCTCAGGTTCAGCGAACCGGTATAGCCCAGTCCTCGTGTTGCCGCCTGTGTCAATGATGCGTCCAGCAATTGAACTGAGCTGGAGCGTTGCAGGCTTTGACGAAGCGCCTCGGCGACCGCTCGGCCGAACGGATGAGACTCAAAACACACATCCGCTACCGCCCAGATCAGCCGGGATTGCGAAGCCGCCGGTTTCACTTCGCAAAACCAGCTCAGCGATAACAGAGCTGCGAGCCACCAGCGCATGGCGTCACTATATCCGGGTCTTAACCAAACTGACAAGTTGATCGAGGCGTTGTCTCTGGATAAAATACCGCCCCGCCCGGTTTGTTAGGTTCGTGGTTTATTTTTGGGGAATCGCTTATGTGTATTGACGCGCCACGGAAGATGAAAAAGAAATCACCGAGGTCACAGAGTCCACCGAGAGCCTTCTCCATCCTCTGCGTCTGTCCTCCCTGTGCCCCTTGTGGCCTCTGTGGTTTTTTCTTTGTGGGGAGGGTGGATAAATGATGAAGCAGTCAAAGGTGGTGATGATGATCTTGTTTCTAGCCTGTTGGGCTTGGGCTTCAAGCCATGAAGCAACGAGCCGTCAGGAGCCGAGTGCTGGCTTTGGTGATCCCTTGCCAGGTCTCTCAGCAGAGCAGTTAGCTCTCTTCCTCGAAGGGAAAAGAAGCTTCGAGCAAATCCATAGGATTGCCGATGGCCTGGGGCCACTATTCAATGCTCGTAGCTGTGCGGAATGTCATGGTGTGCCTGTGACAGGTGGCTCCAGTTTCATCAGCGAGATACGTGTAGGAGTTCGTGAAGCGGATGGGACATTTCGGGATGTGCCCGGCGGCTCGCTCATTCAGATCTTTTCGATCACGCCTGATCGGTGCCGGGAGTTCATCCCGCCAGAGGCCAACGTCGTGGCCTTTCGCCAGGTGCAGCCGCTGTTTGGTTTGGGATTGATCGAGGCTATTGCTGAAGAGGCGATTGTCGCTCAAGCTGATCCAGAGGATCGAGATGGTGACGGAATTTCCGGTCGGGCTGCGTGGGTGCTTGATCTGGCAACCAACCAAGTACGCCTGGGGCGATTCGGCTGGAAAGCTCAGCAAGCGAGCTTGCTTGGTTTTGCCGCTGATGCTTACCTGAACGAGATGGGTATCACCAACGATTTGTTCCCCCACGAGAACGCCCCGAACGGCAACACAGAGCGACTGCTCGAGTGTGACTCTATCCCTGATCCTGAAGATGTGCTGGATTCAACGACAGGTCGTCGGGGTATTGACGAGTTCGCCAACTTCCTCCAGTTGCTCGGCCCGCCGCCACGCGGTCCAATCACGGATGCGGCCCGCCGCGGGGAAGCAATCTTCGTGGAAATCGGTTGTGCTCGATGTCACACGCCAGCCTTTCAAACAGGCGATCATCCAATCGCTGCGCTCAGCCGTAAAACAGTCCCGCTCTACTCCGACTTGCTGCTGCACGATGTCGGGACGGGCGATGGCATTGCTCAAGCTGATGCCGGAGCTGATGAGCTACGCACACCGCCTCTGTGGGGGCTGCGGGTGAGTCGGTCCTATCTGCACGATGGGAGCGCCGCAACCATTGAGGACGCCATCCGGCGGCACGCAGCAGAAGCGCGTCGCGTGACGGAGCGGTTTCTGATGCTCACGCCGACTGAACGCATGCAGCTACTAGCATTCCTGGAATCGCTCTGAAGCGAATCGGTGATCCGAATTCGCCAACTCTCCAGAGAGGATTTGAAAAAAGGAGCGCAAAGGTTAGAATGCGGCTCATCAAAATTCGAGGGGCAAGCTCAGCGTTGGACACTGCCCTCGATGGATTGGTCGTCCAGCTTAGTTGCTCTTCGCGCTTAATCAAAGTGGATAATTTTAATTTATAGGAGGTCAGATCAGATATGCGTTGTCGAATCACAAAATTCATTATTTGTGGACTCATGTTTGGAGGCGTCTTTGCCTTCTGGGATAACGAAGCCGGCGCGCAAAAGGAACCGTTGCCCTATGGAGAGCGGCCGGCTTTGGAGAAGCACTTAGATCAAGCTGAGATTGAGAGTGGCCGGATTGCATTTGATGAGTTGTTGGAGATGGGTGAACGGATATTCGCTGCTCGATGGAACGTGCTGGATGGGCAGGGCAGACCAGCGGCGACGGGAAGCGGTGTGCCGACCAAACGCGATCCAAGGGACGCGCAGCGTTTGGCGCGTGTCTCAGGACCGGATGCGACAAGCTGTGCCGATTGTCACTTCCAGCCGACAACTGGCGGCGCGGCCGGTTTTGCTGCCAACGTCTTCGTTCTAGCGCAGACGCTCGATCCGCCGACTGACTCGACGTCCGCTGAATTCTCTAATGAGCGAAACTCGTTGGGGATGAACGGAGCAGGGGCCATCGAGATGCTTGCCCGTGAGATGAGCGTGGCGCTACAAGCGATCCGAGCAACAGCCGTCTCTGAGGCTCGGTCATCAGGGCAAGCGGTGACCAAACAGCTTGTGACGAAGGGCGTCAGTTTCGGTCAGATTACAGCCCTTCCCAACGGCACAGTGGATACATCGCGTGTTGAGGGTGTAGACCCGGACTTGGTCATCAAGCCGTTCAATCAGAAAGGGACGGTTGTCTCCTTGCGGGTTTTTTCCAACAATGCCATGAACCATCACCACGGGATGCAAGCCGTGGAGCGTTTTGGCATCGGGCAGAAGGACAATCGGGGGAATCTCATCACGACGCCTGACTTTGACCAAGATGGAGTGCCGGATGAGCTGACTGTGGGAGACATCACCGCATTGACGCTCTTTCAGGCGGCAATGAATATTCCGGGTCGCGTCTTGCCAGATGATCCGGTGCGACGCGCGGCGGCCGAGCGGGGCGAGCGGCTCTTTGCGCAGATTGGATGCACGGACTGCCATCGTCCGGCGCTCGTTTTGGATAATCCCATCTACAGTGAACCGAGTCGCTTCAATCCGCCGGGGAATTTGCGTCCTGAAGATGTCACACGCCCGGTCACGTTCGATCTGACGCGCGAGGGGCCAACGCCTCGGCTGGAGCGAACGTCGGATGGCAGTGCCATCGTGCGAGCGTTCACAGACCTGAAGCGGCATGTGATCTGTGACGACCAGGACCCTTACTTCTGCAATGAGCGGAAGGTTCAAGACGGCGTGCCGACCAATCAATTCCTCACGCGCAAGCTGTGGGATGTGGGCAGCACAGCGCCATACGGCCATCGGGGTGACCTGACGACCATCACCGAAGCGATTCTCCATCACGCCGGCGCAGCTCGGCCGCATCGGGCGCGATTTGCCGCGCTCGGGCAGGAGGAGCAGGCAGCAATCGTCGAATTTTTGAAGACGTTGCAGGTCTTGCCGCCGGGAGCGCCGCCGGTCGTCACTGAGAGTGAGCTGCAGCAGCTCGTGCGGCAACGGAGGGCAGC
This sequence comes from Blastocatellia bacterium, assembly GCA_025054955.1. Lineage (NCBI taxonomy): Bacteria > Pseudomonadati > Acidobacteriota > Blastocatellia > Blastocatellia bacterium. The sequence continues at coordinate 15,082 of JANWZE010000017.1, forward strand.
CGGAAGAGAGTGGAATCCATAGCCGTTTCGTAAGGAAGGCCTGCGTGCCAGGGTCAAGAACATGGCCAGAGTCAAGAGCAGGTGGAGTCCATAGGCTTTTGGCAACGGAAGGCCAGTGCGGCTCCACCGTGCGCAGGTGGAGTCGCCCATGTGCAACAGCGCGCCACGAAGGTTGAAGCCACTGACGCCGCGGAGCGCGCAAGTGAGAAAGAAAACCTTCAATCCCTCTATGAGCGTGGCGACTTGTCTCCGGTCCTTCGTGGCGCGGGAAATGTCATGGGCGATCCCTCTGCCTCGTTTCTGCGCGTGGTGCTTTATGGTGAGCTGCTGTGGGAAGGCTTGTTATACCAATTGCGGAGAATAAAGACTGTGTTTATCAAGTCAAAAAGACTGCCGAGACCTGAACTGAGTGGGCGGCGATCTGCGATCTTCACTCGCCGCTTGGTACAACATCTGTCGAGCGGCTAGCGCTGGCCACCCGCATTCCTCTCTGGCCACATCGTTGTGTGCGACAGGCTGATGTGCGCGGTTGTTGGGGTTGTCACCCCAACGGGGCGTGAGGCTTCTAGACCGTGCAGGCGAAAGCCACCCGGCTCCGTCAGTAGCGATACGGGTGGCTCCAGATGCCCTTCTGCTGGGGCTTGGGGCCCGATCGCTGTGCAAGGCTATAAACACGGCCTCCCGCTGGAGCACAGTAATGCCATCATCTGGAGAAAGGCCGTGTTTGATGAAGCAACATGGAGAGCATCAGCGGAACGTCCCACGCAGCCGTCTCCGATTTTCCGTGCACATCTGTATGACCTTGTCATGATGGTGGGTCACACTCCAGGCAAGCGGCCAGTGACAACGTTGCCAGACATGGGATGTCTGGACCGGCAGACTGGACAGCAGCAGCGCGTTTGCAGCGCGCGCAGATGTGCGCGTGCGTGGCCAGCCTCCAGACAGCATGAACGAACCGGTGAGGGAACGGGTGGCGCTTGTTCAAGGCACGATGGATTGGGATGACGTTCACCCAAGCGTTGCGCGTCTAGCTGCCCCTCTGGTAACCGGTGTCGCCCTCGAAGCAAAAATTGATTTGGCATAACGTGACTAGAGCGATTTTCAGTTGCGTTTAGCTGAGGCCCCACATCTTGCGGACTAATGCATGCTGGAGCCGTGCATTCCCAGGGTAAACTCATTCACAAATCGCTCTAAGCTCGTGGAGTTTGGATAGAACGCGGATGAGGCGGATGCGGCGGATTTTCGCCGATTGATCCGCGTTGATCAGCCCAATCCGTGTCATCCGTGTTCCGTGAATGGCGTTAGTTCGTGGAGTTGGATAGAACGCGGATGCGGCGGATGCGGCGGATTTTCGCCGGTTGATCCGCGTTGATCGGCCCAATCCGTGTCATCCGTGTTCCATGAATGGCATTAGTTCGTGAAGTTGGATAGAACGCGGATGAGGCGGATGCGGCGGATTTTCGCCGATTGATCCGCGTTGATCAGCCCAATCCGTGTCATCCGTGTTCCATGAGCTTCTTATTAACTTATAGCGATTTTCCATTGCCTTTAGCCGGGCAGCGCCCGCCTGCGGGCTCATGCACGCTGCAAGTGCGCGCCCCAGGGTAGATTGATTCGCAAACCGCTCTAAATGCCGAGCGAAGGTCGCACATTCCTATTCAATCAGTTCACATCCCGCCATGCTTTTTGGCTCCATGAGCGTGTGTTTTTCTCGGCAATTAGCATCAGGTTCCACCATGCTTTTTGGTTCCATGAACGCGGTCTTTTCCTCTGCAACTGGATGATGGATCAGGAGACGTTCGCCCGGATCACCGGTTGACAGCGATGAGCGGGTTTCTTAGCATCAATCATCCGCCAAATGATTCAGTCATGTCAGGAGGGAACATTGTGTCGTCGCTCATTCGCAGCACTCGCATTACGCTGGAAATGATCAAGATCGAACATTCGCTATTTGCCCTCCCATTTGCTTTGCTGGGCGCTCTGTTAGCTGCTGGTGGGCTGCCCTCATTGCCAGTGATATTTTGGATTGTTGTGGCTATGGTCGGGGCGCGCAGCAGCGCAATGGCGTTCAACCGATTGGTTGATCGGCAGTATGATGGCCAAAATCCACGCACAAAAAATCGAGCGATTCCGGCCGGTCTGGTGTCGGTCGGCTACGTCAAAGTCTTTGTTATTGTTTCCGCGCTCGTATTCATCCTGGCGGCGGCGATGCTCAATCGGTTGGCCTTGTACTTATCGCCTGTGGCGTTGGCTTCGATTTTGCTCTATTCCTATGCCAAGCGGTACACGGCCTACACCCATCTGCTGATCGGATGGTGTCTGGCCATCGCGCCGGCAGGCGCGTGGATAGCCGTGCGCGGACGTCTGGATTCACCCATTCCGTGGTTCCTGAGTCTCGCTGTTCTAACGTGGACGGCAGGCTTCGATATTATCTACTCGTGTCAGGACGTCGCCTTTGATCGTCAGGTTGGCCTGCGGTCGCTACCGGTTCGATATGGTATCAATCGTGCGCTGTGGATAGCTCGTGCGTTGCATGTGGTGACGTTTGTTAGTCTCGTGGCAGTGGCTTGGTTGTCAGGGATGAAGACGCTCGGTGTGCTGGGACTGATGGCTACGGCAGCATTGTTAGTGCGACAACATGCCATCGTCAAACCTCACGATCTGTCTCGTGTGGACCAAGCTTTTTTTACCACTAACGCCTACATCAGCGTCATTCTCTTTCTGACGATGGGTGCTGACATTCTCTGGCGTTCATTGCAATAGTCGCGACAAGCTTACTGCTCTGCCGGCTAGGATGCGTGTTCCAGAGAGATTTTCACCACGAAGCTCACAAAGGAGCACGAAAGATTCACTCTCTTGAGGCGTCTTCACCTTTGGCTCATTCTTCCTCTTCTTGGCGTTTTTTGCAGTTTCATACGTCTGTGTGCAGGCCTTGACTATGGCGTATGCCTCAGCGGTGTGCCTGTCTGTCGGCACTGGTTGAAGAATGTTGAGGTCGTCGCACTCGTCGCTGGACGCGACGCTAGGCTGCGGGTGGTAGCGCGAGTTGGCAACTTGCCTCTGCTCTCTTGCGAAGGCCAATCGGCGTGCCTCAATAATACGGCAGAGCCAATTTCAAATGTGAAATCCGGGAAACGGCTTTTTCGCTGGCTCTATGCCTTGGGGTGCGCCCGATCATAAACCTCGATGAGCTTTTCCATTGAGACATGCGTGTATTGCTGAGTCGTTGAAAGCCGAGCGTGTCCGAGCAGTTCTTGGATCGCTCGAAGGTCGGCGCCGGCATCCAGCAGATGTGTGGCAAACGAATGACGAAAACTGTGAGGACTCACCGATTGATCAACGGCGGGGCAGATTTTGGCATACTTGGCAATGAGTCGTCCCACCGAGCGGGTGGTAATACGGGTTCCCAGGTAATTCAGGAAAAGCGCTAGTGGCTCGCGGGCATCCTCGGGCGCCTGCGCGAGGAATTCGCCTCGCACGGTCATGTAATTTTCCAATGCTTCCTTGGCTTTCTGCCCGAAGGGCACAATGCGTTCTTTGCGCCCCTTGCCCTTGATTCGCACAGACATGTGCGTGAAGTCAATGTCATTGATGTTTAGCTTGACCAGCTCGCTGACGCGCATGCCCGTTGCGTAGAGCATTTCCAAGATGGCTCGATCACGCTTGCCAAGCGACGTTTGTGTATCAGGCGTTTCGATGAATTGAATCACGGCGTCAATGGACAAGTGGCGCGGCAATTTCTTTTCCAATCGAGGACTCGACACCAGTTGCGCCGGATTCATGTCGAGCACCTGCTCGCGGCAGAGGAACTTGAAAAAGCTGCGAAGTGTCGCCAGTTTTCGCGCAATGGAAGTCTTCTTTTTCTTTTGACTGTACAGCATGGCCATGAATTCGCGGATTGTCAGGTTATCAATTTGACGAATGTTGACGGGACGCCGCTGACCGCTGGCATCCACCGGCGCGAGGTAATCATAGAACTGGCCTAAATCAATCCGATAATTTCGCAGCGTGTGGTCGGACATATTCTTCTCGTACTTGAGATGCTCAAGAAATTGTTCAATGTACTGTTGCATCGGTCCTCCCGCATCAATGAGGTTCAGGCGTCAATTAAACGCCTGCTGATGGCCTGTGGTTGATCGGCTGACCGCTTCTTGATGGTTGACAATAGGCCGCCGCTCAGGCGGACGTCTCAGCTCAACAAGGCTTTCATTTCGACCAATAGTAGCCATGTCGTGCATACGCCTGCATATTCGGTCGTTTGACACGCACAACCAGTTCCCGATAGGTTTTCTCCGGCGCCTCCTCGGATGAGACAAAGCCGAGCACATACTGAGTTCGCAACAGCTCAGCTAGCCGAGCGAGCACCGGATCAAGCTCTTCAGCGCGATCAGGAAAGAAGACCTGACCGCCAGTTTGTTGAGTCAGCGTTTCCAACGTTCGCTCGCCAACCAATTCGCGCAGGTTGGCCGAGCTGGCTCGCCCAGCCGTGTTGATCGCATACACGACCACATCGTGCCACTGAAGCACTTTCAACGTTTGCTGTAAGGTTGCCCGGCTGATGGTGTCGCGTCCGTCAGAAAAGATGAAGATCACCCGTCGTCCTTGCCGTTGACTGAGCGCATCAGCAGCCAAGCAAATGCCATCATACAACGCTGTCGCTCCTTTCGCCGACAAGCGCGTGATGGTTGAAGTTAACAAATTGATGTCAGACGTGAACGATTGCTCTAGTACCACATCTGTGCTGACCGATACAATGGCGACGCCATCATCCGAACGAACCAATGCCTTCAGAAAGCGCACCACTGAGTCTTTAGCAAAGCCCAGACGGGACTTGACACTCCCGCTGATGTCGAAGACCAGCACAAGATGCAGCGGCACGTCATCATGCCGAGCAAACGTGGAAATCTTCTGCGGGTTGCCATTTTCCAAGATTTCAAAATCGTCGGCTTTCAGCGTCGTCACGCTTGCCCCTGCTGCGTCAACAACCGTGACGACCACGACCACTAAATCAGCCCGTAACCGGACCGGTTCGTCTTGCTGGGACGTTGAGGCAGACTGGATAGTAATTGCTGAAAGGGCGCTCGACGCTGGCATGCTCGCCAAGAGCATCAAGCAGAGCCTGATGATGATCATCATTCTACCAGTATTGCTTCTCATCCCGTTCTCTGCTCACAGAAAAGTAGAGGACGTTGGTCAGCTTGACCGTATCCGTGCGGCGCTGCCGACGCCCTGAGCAACGCCGTAGGGCTGCCTGTCCGTCCATGCTCAGCCAAAGCCTCTGAGCTTGTATCACAACCCAGCTCATGTTTGTACTGGTTGGCAGTGTATCATGGCAGGCCATAGCATGCAATTGTCTACCGCTCTTGCCGATGCTCGGATGGTGGCGATAATGTCAGGCTTGTGTTAGCTGCGTGCAATTGTCTCAAAATCGTTCTTGGCGATGCTCGTCTGCGCGTCGGTTTCGCCGGCTGTGGAGGTGAGCCACATCAAAGGAGCGACTCGTCTGTAACACCGAGCGCGTCGCGCAGGCCATCGCCAAGCAGGTTGAATAAAAAGAGGGTCAGCGCGAGCATCAGCCCTGGAAAAATCAGTAGCCACGGGGCAACAGCCATCATTTGCACGCCGTCATGAATCAGGCTGCCCCAGCTTGCTTGAGGCGGTTGAATGCCAAGGCCGAGAAAACTGATGAACGCTTCCTGCAGCATCACGGCTGGAACGGTCAGCGTGGCATAGACGATGGCGACGCCCATCGTGTGTGGAATGATATGACGCCAGAGGATGGCGCGACGGCTCAGGCCGAGCGCCTGCGCGGCTTGCACGAACATGCTGGCTTTCAAAGAGAGGACTTGTCCGCGCACTAGCCGCGCCGTTGTTAACCACGACACCGCGCCCAGCGCCATGAAGAGTAAGACGAATCGCAGCCCAGGCCCACGAAGCCAGACGGCCAGCGCGCCGTCCGGTTCAAGCTGCATAAACTGAACAATGGATTCAGCCACCATCGGGTCGCCAAACAAAGCCATCAACATGATGACGAGGAACATGTAGGGCAGGCAATAGAGCACATCCACAATCCGAATCATGAAGTTATCCACTGATCCGCCGACGTAGCCAGCAACAGCCCCGTATGGCACGCCAATGCTGAGCGAGACCAGTGTGGCAACAATCGCCACCAGCAGCGACAAGCGCCCGCCATAAAGCATGCGCGCCAACAGGTCACGACCCAGTTGGTCAGTGCCCAGATAATGGCCGCTGCTCAAGCTCGGTGGCGTTGGGCCAAGATTCAAATCGGCCTGGTCGTATCCATGCTCTATGATCCAAGGGGCCAGCAGGCAGGTTCCAAGAATGATGAACAAACCGATCGAGGCGATCCATATCGAGCGATGTTTGATCAACCGTGTCCGCAGAGTCGGCCCCATCGGATCATCCTTGCCGGTCATAACGAATTCTCGGATCAAGCAGCGCGTAGGCTATGTCAACCACAAGGTTCATCAGCAACAGCGCCGTCGAAACGACTAAGACGATACCCAGAATCAGCGTGTAATCGCGATTGAACGATGCTTGAACAAACCAATTGCCAAGCCCTGGAATGGCGAAGATTCGCTCGACAACAACGGTGCCCGTCAGCAGGAAGGCAAGCGCCGGGCCGCTAAACGAGACGACCGGCAGAATCCCGGTGCGCAGGGCATGTCGCCACAGCACAGCCGAGTTGCGCACACCTTTGGCGCGGGCGACGCGGATGTGCTCTTGTGCGAGCGCGTCCAGCACGCCGCTGCGCGTCAGCCGAGCGATATAAGCCACATAGGGGGCAGCGAGCGTGATCGCTGGCAAAATCTGATGACGCACGTCTCCCCAGCCGGCCGGCGGTAGCCACAGAAGCGTCAAGCTGAACAGCAAAATGAGCAGCGGACCGATCACGAAGGTTGGCAGACTCATGCCCAGAAGAGCTATGCTTCTCAACCCCACGTCCCAGAACGAACGGTGGTGCGCAGCGGCCAGCACGCCCAGTGGAATACCAACCAACAGAGCCAAGGCATAAGCTGAGAGACCAAGTTGCGCCGAGATAGGCCAACTTCGCGCAATCAGCTCGTCAACGGTGACCGTCGGGATTTTGTACGAGGGCCCCAGGTCAAACTGCGCCAATCGGCGCAGGTAATTCGTGTACTGAATATGCCAGGGCTGGTCCAGT
>JANWZE010000018.1 GCA_025054955.1 Blastocatellia bacterium
CTCCTCGGTCGAGCAATGAAATGTTGGGAGCGCGTCCCATCAGCCGCAGTACAGCAAAAGAAGTGAACCTCGGATGCCAATCCTAACTTCAGCATCTAGCCCTGGAACCAGCGCCGGCACGGGCGACAGAGGCCGGTCAAGTCTGCCACTAGGCTCCTGGCTTTCCTAGGCGCAGATGTACAGCATCAAAGGGCACTGCCTTGGCTTTGCTCTGGCTCATCTCTTCGTTTCTCTCATGCGGTTCGCGTTGAAGCTACCAACTTCTATTAGCCTCATGCCATACACCCAACTCTTTGCGCCAGCGGTCGGTCGGACATTTTGGTATTTGCTCAGACCGACGGCGGCGCTCAGTCTGCCTCGCATCGGCGTCCTGGAGATCGTTTACTCAACGATCTTTTTGGTTCTGGTCTGGCTGGCCTACGCTCGCTCGTGAGTCTGGGCTGACGGTTGTGCTCATTCGCCCAGATGGAAGTTGAAAATCAACACACCGGTGACGCGGATGGGGATGCCGTTGAGCAGTGTCGGGCGGAATTTCCATTGCAGCGCAGCTTGTTGGGCAACTTGTCGAAACAGTGGGTGACCGCTGATAGCTTCAGCTTCGATCACATTGCCGGCTTCATCAATCACCACGTTGACGCTCACTGAGCCTTCCAGACGAGCCGCTCGCGCCGCTGCCGGGTACTGAGGCGTCACACGGCGGATAGCCTGACCTTGCAGCACGCCGGTACTAACGCGACGTGGCGTCGTTGGCGGCGGCGGTGGTGCTTCCAGTTTTGGTGCTGCCGGCGGGGGTGGCGGCGGCGTCGCTGTCGGGCTCAGAACTCCGCCGATCACCCCGCCAGGTACACCGCCGACCACGCCGCCGGGTACGCCGCCGGGCACACCACCAGGTACGCCACCAACGACCATCACTTCGGACACCTCTTCCAGGGTTGGTGGGAGCCGCTTCGGTACGACCGTTGGGGCAATGAATCCGGCGGGGATGACAATGGCTTTTTGCACCCTAGCCGGTGCCGTTACCGCTGATGCTGCCGGCGGGGGTGGCGGCGGCGGTGGCGGTGGCGGCGCAATCAGCGTCGCTTCGATGAATGCCTCGGCAAACTTGGGATTAGCCGTCAAAATGCCAACCACGACAATAGCAGAAAGAGCGAGCGCATAAAGAAAGGCCGTCAGAAGGAAGAACCATCTGACCGAACTTTTGTGCCTTCGCACGCCTGATTCGATGAGCGATTGTTCAAACATAGCGCCTCACTCCTATTGACGCATCATGGTGGCGGATAGTTCCCCATGCCATGACATAAATGAAAGGGCAAGTTGCGTGCCACATGATGGCAAGCGGGCTGGTGATCTATCAGGCCGCAGCGGTTGGTGTTAGAGCGCGCGATGATTGATACGCACCGCTGATTCGCGCCTTTTCTGTGCCGTTACTCGCACTGGCTGCGTACAATGCCCCACAGCCGCGCCAGCGGGCAGTGACGTTTGCTGCGGTTGTGGCGCTAACGTCTGTCGCCGGTTGTAGTAAAGTGGCGCTGCGTGAGAGTTTCAGCAATGGTATGAGCTTTGCCTATTGATTAACTCCGTCGTAATTCTGAATGGGGAGGTTGGCATGGAGCAAACAGAGGCACGATATGGCGATTCGACAATGGCGATTCATGGTGGAAGAAGAATTACGGATGCCGCCCGCGCCTTGAGTATGCCACTCTATTTGACTTCAACGTTCGCATTTGATAGCGCTGAACAAGGAGCCGAACTCTTTGCTCATCGCGCGGACGGCTACATCTATTCACGCTTGGGGAACCCCACGGTCGAAGCGACCGCCTCGAAAATAGCGGCCTTGGAAGGCGGCCAAGCGGCGCTGTTGACCAGTTCGGGCATGGCAGCCGTTTCGACGGTGCTTTGTTCGTTGTTAGCGCCCGGACAACAAGTCGTGGCCGGACGTGTCCTATATGGAAGCACGCTGGTGTTGCTCAATCGAATGGAGCGACGCTGTGGCATGAGCGTGCGGCACGTAGATGCCACCAATCTGGATGACGTCCGCTCGGCCGTTGGATTGATGACCCGCGTGGTCTATATTGAGACGCCTGACAATCCATTGTTGGGCATCGCGGATATTGCTGCCATTGCCGAAATTGCTCACAAAGTCGGCGCGTGCCTTGTCGTGGACAACACGTTTGCCACGCCATGTAATCAGCGTCCGTTGGCGCTTGGCGCTGATCTGGTAATTCATAGCGCCACCAAATATCTGGGTGGCCATGGCGACCTGATCGCCGGCGTGATCGTTGGCTCAAATGAGCTGATTTCGCTGATCCGAGACGAGCTGCGCGAGAAGGGCGGCATCTGTGAGCCGTTCACTGCATGGTTGTTACAACGCGGCCTGAAAACGCTGGCGCTGCGCATGGAGCGGCATAATGCCAACGGATTAGCCATCGCACAATTTCTGCAACGGCATCCGAAAGTCGCGCGCGTCTTTTATCCCGGTTTGGAGACCAGCCCATATCATGCAGTCGCGCGTCGTCAAATGAAGGGATTTGGCGGCGTGTTGTCCTTTGAATTGAAAGGCGGATTGACGGCGGCTATCCGATGCGTCAATGCGGTGAAGCTGTGCACGCGGGCTGTGAGCCTCGGCGATGCGGAAACGCTGATTGAGCATCCAGCTTCGATGACACATGCCGCAGTGCCGCCGCAAGAACGACTGGCGGCTGGCTTGACAGATGGACTGGTACGGCTGGCCGTCGGCATCGAGGATGTGGATGACATCATCGCCGATTTGAATCAAGCCCTGTCGGTCTGTGATTGAAGGCTGTGATTTGAGTCAGGAGTCAGGAGCCAGAAGGCAGGAGCGAATCGCCCTTGCATGGTCGGTTCAAGTCTAGCGTTTTGAGCTGAGCGAGCTCCGAGCAGCGGCGGCTTCATCGCCACGGCATGCACTAATACCAATCGTGGAAAAAAACACGTTCGTTGTAGGGGCGTCCCTCACCCGTTTTCCCATCAACTCGTTCATGCTGTCCAATCACTGGCTACGAACGCGCTGCTTTGGCGCTTCCGGAACGCGCCACGACGGGACTCAGTCGGCTGCTGCAGGCGCTGCGCGTTATCTTCTCTGAGACCGCTTACGTGGGTCGGTAGAAACGAGTGTAGCATGAGTAAGCAATCCCAAATGGCCTCAGAAGATCATAGACTGCCGCTTGAGGCATTCTCCTACTGCTCTGCATGTCGCTTCATCAAACATGGCTTTTCTTTGGACGATTGGTAATAGTTCGCAGCAGTCTGTCTCTTCATGCGCAACTGGTAGGATGTTGGGAGTGCGGCTGCCAATTCAAGGCATCGGCTGATTCGCGGCTTTGGCTTAACTGACCGGTCTGTGCTATGGTTGCGCTGGAGCGCACGACAGGAAATGACGAGCCGCAATCAGAAGGGCAGACAACCGGTCACGCCCAAAGGCAAGTCCTGCCGGGAAAAGTTACTGGCAGTTGCTAAGGAAGTATTCGAAGAGAGAAATTACCACGAGGCCTCTGTCGTTGAGATCTGCCGGCGCGCGCAGGTGGCCAACGGGACGTTCTATCAGTATTTCAGCAACAAAGAGGCTGTTCTCCTAGAGCTGGCTGCCCGACTCAGTAAGCAGTTGGAGTCGCAGCTTCGAGCGGCCTTGCATGCCGATGGTGAT
>JANWZE010000019.1 GCA_025054955.1 Blastocatellia bacterium
CCTCCTTCATATTGAATTTAGGCTGGGCATTATAGCGTAGTGAGAGACCGACAACAATTCAGTTGACTGATCACGTGGGCAGCAACCAAATGTTGGCCATGACCGATCAGCCGCGAATTGTGAAGGGCGAGAGCTTCGCCCCAGCTCGACTCGATGACGCAGCAGATTGTCGCCAACTAAGCAACATGACAAAAGTTCGTGGCGTTTTTGGAGTGCTGCGACGTGTCGCAGCTTTGGCCGAAAAGCGGTGACACGTCACCGCACTCCAAAAACCGTGGCCGCACATTGGCGTATTTGTGTGGCAGCGGCGCTCGGTTGTCGGCGCGTCTCTTGGCGCATGCTCCCGTTGACAATTCAACAGCGACTGACGGGCTAGAGATGCGTAGATACCAATGGCGTGCGCTTCCAGGGCAAACTCATTCACCAACGGCTCTAGGAAGCGTCTGGGGGCTGAGCGATCGAGTCAACGACGCAATGAGTGGAGCAATCCCACCGCCATGATCCATTGTTCATCGGCGATGGTTCACGCTTCAGTCAACGCCCGATGAGTTCATCAGCAAGCCGCTCGGCCAGCTCCTCTGCCGATGCGAGGACTGCCGGCGAGACAGCTTGACCAATCTCAAACGTGGCTCCTTCGATGCCGTAGACGATCAGACGAGGCGGAAGCCGATCAAGCGTTCGCGCTAATTCGATCGCCTCAGCCACATTGAACCCATGCGTCGAACAGCCGAAGCAGTGAACCGGCATTGGTTGTTGGTGGGCATTGAACCGGTGCAGTGTTCCCGGCCGAGCTCCTGATTGAACGGCATCAATGATGATGACCTCATCGGCTTCGGCCCACGTCTCCATCAAAGCAGCGCCGTCAGTCTGAGCTTCGACAATCGTCACGCCAGGCGGGCATACTGCCCTTAACCGTTGAGCGACGATCAGCCCGACTGCATCGTCGCCGCGAAACTGATGGCCAACGCCGATGATGCGGATAGGATGTTGCTTTTCCGACATCAGTCAGTCAGATGCGCCTCATCATTCACGCTCGATGTGGAGCTTAAGAAAGTGCGTGGCGCAGGAAATGCACGGATCGTAATTGCGAATCGCCTGCTCGCATTGCCAGGTTATTTTTTCATCAGAGAAGCTCATCAGCTCGGGCACAAGCCGCCACAGGTCTTGTTCGATCATCTTTTGATTCTGTGATGTCGGCGGGACGATTTTCGCGTCCAGGATCGTTCCCTGGTCGTCCAGCCGATACCGATGATAGAGAATCCCGCGCGGCGCTTCCGTGCAGCCATAGCCGGTGGCCGCACGTGGCTCGATGGCGACGGCTGGTTGATCCGGCATCTGGTAGGCTTCAATCAGGCGCAACGCTTCGTCACAGGCGTAAAGCGTTTCCACGCTCCGCACAATGATGCTACGAAACGGATTCCGACAGCTCGGCCCAAGCCCGGCTTCCCGTGCCGCTTGCTGAGCGATCGGCGAAAGCTTATCGAAATTGATATTGTAGCGAGCCAGCGGCCCGACCAGATACGCCCCACGTTCCTTCAACGTCGAATGCAACGCGTTGGAGTACGCGACGTGGTGCTCCACGAAGTGTTGATCGAACTCTTCAACGGCCACGTCCAGCCCTTTATTGGAGACCAGACGCCCCTGGTTCAACGGGTATTCATCAGGATGACGCAAGGCGACAAACTCATAATCAGCGTCGAATTCGGGAAACGGAAACTGCGCCGTCCATCGCACGGTTTCCAACGCTGCCTCGCGCGCCCACTTGAGCTGCTCGGCTAATGGAGCCAGGTCGTGTTTGGTCGGGACTCGATAAAAACCGCCAACTCGCACATTGATCGGATGAATCTCCCGACCGCCAATCAGACGCACAATTTCGTTACCGATCTTTTTCAGTTGCAACCCACGCCGCACGTGATCAGGATAATCCTTGGCCATCTGCATGACATCGGCATAGCCGAGAAAATCCGGCGCATGCAGCATGTAGATGTGCAACGTATGACTTTCAATCCACTCGCCGCAATAAATGAGCCGCCGCAAGGCCCGCAAGGGGCCATCAATCACCACGCCGCAGGCATGCTCCATCGCATGCACTGCGCTCATTTGATAGGCAATCGGACAAATCCCGCAGATGCGCGCGGTGATGTCAGGCGCTTCACTGTAATGCCGCCCGCGCAAGAAGGCCTCGAAAAATCGCGGCGGCTCGAAAATCTTCAGCTTGACATCCACGACCTGATCGCCTTTGAGTTTAATCATCAATGAACCTTCGCCTTCCACGCGAGCCAGATAGTCCACCTTGATCGTTTTAGACTTCATGCGCTTCACTCTCCTTGCGAAACGGCTCAGCATACGCATTGAATCCGCGAAAGACGCGCACCAAATCAGCCTCGCCGACGCCTAATCGGCTCCACCACGCGCTGAGCGAATTCGTATTAGGCGTTTCCATCGGCCCAAAACAACCATAACAGCCGCGATGATAGCTCGGGCAGAGCGCGTTGCAGCCGGCATGGGTGACCGGACCTAAACACGGCGTGCCGTGCGCCACCATTACACAGACGACCCCGCGTCGTTTGCACTCAATGCACACACTGTGCGGCGGCGTGTTCGGTTTGCGCCCATGCAGCAAGGCGCTGATCACTTCCAGCAGTTGCGACTTATTGATCGGACAGCCGCGCAATTCAAAATCAACGAAGACATGATCGGCGATGGGCGTGGATTTATTCAGCGTCTCAATGTAGGCCGGCGTGGCATAGACAATCGAAACAAATTCCTTCACGTCTTTGAAATTCCGTAGCGCCTGAATGCCGCCAGCAGTCGCGCACGCGCCAATGGTCACCAACGTCTTGGAGGCCCGCCGAATGCGATGAATGCGCTCAGCGTCGTGAGGCGTCGTGATCGAACCTTCCACCAATGAGAGATCATACGGCCCTTTGACCATCGCCCGCGAGGCTTCAGGGAAATAAGCGATCTCAATGGCGTCAACCAGACTCAACAGCTCGTCTTCGCAGTCCAACAAGCTCAATTGGCAACCATCACAGGAGGCAAATTTCCAAACAGCCAGTTTCGGTTTTCGCTTCGACGCCATATTAAATCTCCCATACGCCCAGCCAATCTTTGACGCGACTGTAAGGAAAGACCGGACCATCTCGGCAAACGAACATGGGTCCGAATTGACAGTGACCGCAGAATCCAACGGCGCATTTCATGTTGCGCTCCATGGAGACGAATATCTGATCTGCGGCCACGCCGCGCCTTTGGAGCTCAAGGGCTGTCAATCGCATCATCACCTCAGGGCCGCAGACGAACGCCATCGTGTTGAGTGGATCAAATGGCGCGCGCGAGGTGAGCGTGGTGACGACGCCGACATTGCCACGCCACTGGCTCGTTGCCCGATCAACTGTGACATATACGTCCAGGTCGAATTGGGCACGCCAATGGCGCAGTTCGTCACGATAGAGAATGTCTTCCGGCGAGCGCGCGCCGTAGAGCAGCACGACCTTGCCGTACCGCTCGCGACGAGCGAGGATGGCGTAGAGCGCCGGCCGCAGCGGCGCCAGCCCGATGCCGCCAGCCACCAGCACGACATCATTGCCCTCGGCAGCCAGAATCGGCCAGGGCGTGCCAAAAGGGCCGCGCACACCCACCACGTCGCCACGTTTGAGCTGGCTCATGGCTTTGGTCACCGTGCCAACAGACCGCGTGGTGTGAACGAGCGCACTCGTCACGGCCGGATCGCCACTAATCGAAATGGGAATCTCACCAACGCCGAAGACATAGATCATGTTGAATTGACCAGGCGCAAAGTGAAATGGCTGCTGATTGGTTACCGGCTCCAGTTCGAGCGTAAACGTATCAGCCGTGTCCCGTCGCACTCGGCGAATGCGATACGGAACCGTCCGCATTGGATCATGCTCGCTGTTGTTTCTCATGATACGTTCCTCAGGATCGAGCGCCGTATACATCCAGCAATTGCAATCGCGTCGCCTGAAGCCGTTGCTCAATGATGTGCGCAAATCGTTTCAGCAATTCAAAGCCCAGATCATGATCGCTCTCGCATTTGCCGCGAAGGCATTTGCCGTCCAAGGCGATGGCGCGCGTCAGCTCCATCGCCTGCGCGTTGAATCGCCAATGATACGGCGGCACCAACCACGACCATCCCAGAATATCGCCTTCACCCAACGTCTCGATCACAATCGGGCCGCGTTCAGGTGTGAACATACTCAACGCCACGCGCCCTTGACGAATCACGTAAAACTGATTGGCTTCTTCACCCTCGCGGAAGATAAACTGGCCGGCCTCGAACCGCACATTGGCGGCGCATCCAACGATCAGTTGGATGTACTCAGGGGCTAGTCCTTTGAGAAACGGATGCTCGGATAAAATGCGTTCAAGTGTCTCCATGATCTTTTTGACTCCTTGCCGGCTCGCTGGCCCGGATGGCCTGCACTTCCTCGGTAATATCAATGCCCACCGGACACCAGGTAATGCACCGCCCGCAGCCGACACATCCAGACGAGCCGAACTGATCAATCCACGTTGCCAGTTTGTGCATCAACCACTGCCGATAGCGCGCTTTTGATGAAGCACGCACGCTGCCACCATGAATGTAGGAGAAATCCATCGTGAAGCATGAATCCCATCGGCGCCATCGCTCGGCATATTGGCCCGTCAAATCGGTCACGTCTTCGACCGTCGAGCAGAAGCACGTCGGACAAACCATTGTGCAGTTGGCGCAGGTGAGACAGCGGCGCGCCACGTCATCCCAGCGCGGGTGCTCGGCGTTACGATAGAGCAGGTTCTTGATGTCCGTCGTATCTAACACGCGTCCCATCTGCTGAGCAGTCCTCTCCACGACTTGCTCGGCGGCGGCCCTCTCCTCATCACCGGCTGCTTCCTGTGTCACGTCGGCCAGCACGGCAGCGCCCAACGCGGTTCCGACTTCCACAACGAAGTCATGACGGCCATCTTGCAGAAGCTCGGTCATGGCCAGATCAAATCCGTCGGTGACTTTCGGCCCGGTCTTCATGGATACGCAAAAACACGTGCCGCCAGCCTGACCACAGTTGACGGCCAGGATAAACAGATGCTCGCGCCGTTGCCGGTAGGTTGAGTCAACATACGCGCCTTGCAAAAAGACGCGGTCCTGAATCGCAATCGCATGTAACTCGCAAGCGCGAACACCGATGAAGGCATAGCGCGGATGCTCCAGCTCGCCTGCCGTTCGTTGCTCATCCAGCTCAAACCCATTGGGCGCGCGCCTCAACCGGAAGAGCCTGAGCGCAGGAGGAAACAACCACTTCTTCCACGCGTGCGGACCGACCGTATAGCCAAACAAGGCCGCGTCCGCCCGCTTTTTCAAGCGATACATGCCACCCTGTTGCTCATCGGTCCAACCAGCCGGCAGGTCGTTGCTTGATTCAATCTGATCGTAAATCACCGCGCCATCACGCACGGTGGGACCGACCAAACAATAGCCACGGCGCTTTAATGCGTCGAATAATTGATCGAGCTGATGGCGCCTGAGGATAAACAGCTCACCCACTTGTACAGACGCCTGCTGCATTGCTCATCCCCGCGCTGACTCATGAACAGAAGCGTGAGACGCCTCAAACTCGATGTGATCAATCAAGAACTCGTCGCCACTGAGAAGCTCGCCGCCGAGCGCGCCGCAATACGGACACTCCGTCAGCGGTTCTTCTGTCACATAGACTTTGTCGCAAAGTGTGCAGTGAATCGTCACCGGGATAAGCTCGATCTCCAACTCTGCTGATTCCGCAATGGTATCCACCTTGGCCCAATCAAATGCAGCTCGCAAACTCTCTGGTCGAATCCCTTTCTCCATGCCCAGCTTGACACTGATGCGGATCACCGCTCCCTCATCAGCCATTTTGGCGGCCTGCTCGATATGCTCAATCAGTTTGAGTGCATAGCCAACTTCATGCATATCGTTCTCCTTTTCACTTGTAACATCAAACAAACATAGCTGCAACTCATGTACCAATGGCCTGGGAAAACAGGTTGGTATAACAACTCAACACCTCTATTTGAGTTGGCTTAATGCCATTTGCTAGAAAGCGCGTCCCAGAGTGTGACCTTGTGGGGCATATCGCACAAATCGGGTTATTTGAGCCGGGCCTTCAGATAGTCCATGTTGGCCCAAGACTGAGTAGACATCCGTGAACCGATGCACGAATCGAGCGTGGATCGTGATGAGTCATGCTGGCTGATGGCCGGCCAAACTACTGATGAGGATTGATTGAGATTGATTGGTCAATGAGGATTTCAGCTCCTCAGAAAAAGTGGCACAGGCGTTCCCGCCTGTGTTTTTCATCGTTTCTGGGCGTCGTCCGGACGGCATGTGGAACTCCTCTGAAAATCGCCCACGAAACACACGAACCTCACGAAAGAATTGTCTTTTCATCATTCGTGGCGTGCCTCGCGCTCATGCGCGATTCCTGACTTTTTCTTGGAGTGCGCCGGCAGAGCGAAGCGGCGACGGCGCTTTCTCCCTTGAATAGCCATTTTCATGCTTCGTGGCGTGCCTCGCGCTCATGCGCGATTCCCATGAAAACCATTTCCTCACGGAGACACTAAGAACACAGAGAGGCGGCTAACTGAGGCTCTCTGTTGCTCTCCGTGTCTCCGTGTCTCTTGACGCTTCTTGAGCACTGTCTCCAATCGCCCAACTGAGGCTCTCTGTTGCTCTCCGTGTCTCCGTGTCTTCGTGTGAGTCCTTATCCTCTTCGCAGCGTCTGTGTTGGACTGTAGGGGCGGCTCGCCGTGGCCGCCCGCCTTGTGATGTCAATCCACTCCAAAGCAAGGCTTGAATCCCCCTCCTGACTTCCGGCTCCTTTCTTTCGCTTGCAATCCTCTTTGAAGCGCCTGTGTCGAATGTAGGGGCGGCTCGCTGTGGCCGCCCGCGTTGTCGTGTCAATCCATTCCAAAGCAAGGGTTGAATCCCCCTCCTGACTTCCGGGTCCTTTCTTTCGCTTGCAATCCTCTTTGAAGCGAGTCCTGTTTTCCAACTTCAAATGCACGAACAATAGAACCAATGTCTTCAATCTACTCATCTAAGACTTGTCGTGGAATACCAGCACGTTCACCTTGCAAGATTAAATCTCTGGTTTCCCTACGCACGTAGTCTCCAGCAGGTCTACCCAATCCGCGTCGGTCGGCTCGCTGGACAACAGTCTCTCCAGGTTGGCTGACTTCAATATCTTGGCCGCCACTTGGCGGGCTATGTCCGGTTCGGCTGCTAACATCCGGTACTCTTGTGCCAATTCGTGTAGCGAATCGCGAAAAAGCGTCTGGATCGAGTTCCCATCCGCCGTCCACAAACCGTCCACGGTAGCCTTGCGTGACTTCTTTGAAGATGTCTTTGTAGCCATACGTCTCTCCACTTACTAAAATGCGCCCGTTATCACGCAACGTTGCCTTAAGGCCTAATTCACTTAATCGTTGCGCTACTTCAGGCGTTAAAAGTTCACGAGCCAGAGCAATTTTACCATACTTAAGCTCATAATACTCAGGTAAACTTCGCAAATACTGAGCTATCTTTCGTGCATGTAGCGTAGCTTGCGCATTATCTGCGAACCAGACGGCATAACTAGCATCCCGCTTGAATAAATCGCGTGCTCGTACATTGGCATACTTGCCAAAACCAACCTTTGTATTGCCAATGGCGGCAGTTTCTGGATCAAGTAAGGTTTTATGTAAGACTGGTTCAACCTTTAGCTCGAATGTACCAACATCCCTTAACCACTCGCTTCGCTTCGGATATGTTCCAATGGCCGATTCTGTGGTCGCAATCCTCTTTGAAGCGAGTCCTGTTTTCCGACAAGCGCGGCGACTCGTTTATTCATCCCCCGTTACGGGGGA
>JANWZE010000020.1 GCA_025054955.1 Blastocatellia bacterium
GAGCGGACCCGGGCGATGCCGGTGCTCGGCGATGATCTGATCAACGCGGGCTTGAACATCGGGAGCCAACGTCACCGGGGGCACGCCATCGAGCGGCTGGGGAATGAAGCGAACAGGACAGTTGGTCACGCACGAACCGCAGCCCGTGCAGATGCTCTCATCCACGAAGCGCGGTCGTCGCCTCAGCGTGACGGTGAAATTTCCCGGCTCACCCTCGATGCGTTCGACTTCCGAAAGCGTGAGCACCTCGATGTCCTTGTGTCGGCCGATGGCCACCAAGCGCGGAGCAATCGTGCACATTGCACAATCGTTCGTCGGGAACGTCTTGTCCAGTTGCGACATCACGCCGCCGATGGCCGGCTTGGCATCAACGAGATAAACCTTGATCCCCGCGTCGGCCAGATCGAGCGCCGCCTGCATGCCGCCGATGCCGCCGCCAACGACGAGCGCGGCACCGATTTTCTGTCTTCTCTCACTACTATTGTTCATAGGTCTTATGCTCCTATGGTTGCCGCTTCCTCAGGAAGCTCGTTGGGTCTGACGGTTTCGGTTTCTCGGAGCGCCCGTTCTTTGACAGCCTGGAAATAGAGCGCCATCGGACGATAGACGACATGCGACCATTTGCCGAAAGGCAGTTCGATCAGAACGAGCGGAACGGCAATGGCCACATGAACGGCATAGAGAAGGTGGGCCGTCAGGGCGAATTCCAGATAGCGAAAGATGTGAACTCCAAGGCCGCTCAGAGCAACAAGCAAGAACATGACCGGGAGAATCACATCGCTGGGCTCGGAGAATTTGTGAATCTCCACACGCTTCCTCATCCGACTGATCAGAATGTCCAGCGGGACATAAATCAGGACAGCCGCCACCAAATATCCTAACCACCGCTGCGGGTGATAGATCGGATAGATCGCATCCGTCTGGAACCAATCGAGGAAGAAGAACTTGACCACGAGCATCAGCGACACGGCCAATCCGAGCAGCCAGTGTGTGGTCCACCGCTTCTGGTGAATCTCCTGAAGGCACTTTCGAATGTTTCGATGAGAGAGTGTATGAACGACCAGCGACTGAATCTCACGGAGGTAAAAAGCGAGGGGAATTTTCGCCGGCTCCAGCTCACGCATCGTCCAACGGTGCATGCGCAGGATATTGAGCGTCAAAAGAACGAGCGGGATCAAGAAGACGACCATGGTGAAGTACGTGATCGTCGGGAACATGTGCTCCAATCCAAGAGGCGTCGTCACGAACTCCGAGACCGACATCGGAATCTCTTTGTAAACGAGGTGATAGAAGAACACGAGGGCAAAAACGAGCAGCCCAACGACGGAGAGGGCAATGATTTCTCCTGCCGTGGAGGTGAGGATTTTTGAGGCCAGGCCGGTGACGTCGTATTGGGCAGCCAGGTAGCGGCGCAACGTCATCATGGACTCACGCGGCTCGGCCTGACGAGGACACGTGGTGGAGCAATCACCGCAATCATGACAGAGCCAAGGCTCCAGTCCAGCTAGAACCGAACTCTTGAGTCCCAGGAGGGCACGACGGATGGGTCGGCGTGGAAAGGGTGCAGCGTCCGTGGAAAGATTGCACGCGATGGTACAACTGCCGCAGTTCAGACAGGCACTGACATCAAACCGGCCATACCGACGGATCTCTTGTACGAAACCGGTAACAGCGATGGTACTCATCTCCCAACCTCATTTTCACGATACCAGCCTGTTGCCGATACCGGAACAGTGCTGTCAAAGAAAGCCACAGAATATGCGCGATAAAGACTCTCGGCCACGTTCTGACATCATGGGTGTGTGGACGCCGAACGGGCATCCGAGCGACTGACATTCCGTTAGTGTCCGATGGCACTATGCCCACAACATTCTTTTTTATTGTTGCCATGGGACAAATACCTCCGGTGGGCTGTGTGCAAATTGTGTGCCAGGACAAGCAGCGTTCTTAACCGATTCTGAATGAGTGCTTTTAACTGATCAGCGGGATCGTGAGCGCGATCATGAGCGCGTTTTCTAGCCCAAGCAACGTGCGATTTCACGCGGAGTCCTCTACGAGTTTTCGCTCGCTGCAAACAACGATATTTTCCGTCGAAAGCACCCCTGAGCTCCGGCCACACCGCAAAGGACGAAAGTGAAGCCACCGAGGTCAGAGCGTCCGCCGAGAGCCTTTTCATCTTGCCCCCTGTCACCTCTGTGGGCTCTGTGGCCATTTTTCGGCAGAATCGTCGCAAGCTCAGGCTCGCCACGAACACTGAATCTCTGACTTTTCAAAACATTTGTTCAAAGTTTACGATCATAAACTACATGTAGGCAACTATAATAAACTCACCTGCGTCAAAACGGTCGTCATGAAAATGCAATTGGAGAGTCGAGTTATGAAAAACACTGTAGCACGATGGGCTGCCGGACTGCTGTGTTTAAGTTTGATACTTCCGCTGCGGGGATGGGCGCAGACCGTGAATACCAAAATTACGCCGACGTTTCGCGTCTCGCCGGAAATTTTCCCGACAGCCGACGAATCGGAGGTCATTCTCTCAGTGACCAATGGAAATGTGCTGACGACCTCGAACATTCAATCGGGGGATTCATTTAGTTTTCTTTTCCGCAATCCGAGTGTGCAACCCGATGTCAGTACTGCTCGGTTCGTGGTTGATTCCAGCACATTAAGAACGACTGATTTCACGGTAACAGTCAATACCAATCCGACAACCAATGCCAAAGCCGTGGCCATTCAGTACGTCGGGACGACTCAACGATTCACAGGCGCTGATTCCTTTGCTGTGATCGTGAAACTGACGACAGGGATTAATCCTGGTTTGTGCCGCGTGGAATTTTCATCTCCACTGGATGTGAACCGATACAATTCTGCTGCCTCAAGCTACCAGAATATCTCAGTCGCTGATTTTCCGGTTGGACCGCCTGGTCCTGAAGGCCCGCAAGGTCCGCCTGGTCCACAGGGTCCTGCTGGTCCACAAGGTCCTGCTGGTGCACAAGGTCCGCCTGGTCCACAGGGTCCTGCTGGTCCGGCTGGTCCTGCTGGACCACAAGGTCCGGCTGGTCCGCAGGGTCCGCCTGGCCCGCCTGGAGCGCCGGGTGGCGGTGGCGGTTCATCGCTTCCCGTTGGCGCCATTATCTTTGGTCGTCCTAATGATAGTGGACTGAAAAATGCCGGTTTCGTTGAAATGGGCGGGTCGGGAGTTGAAGCCTGGATGCCGACAAGCTCCACCGGTGCGCCCAGCGCGCGGGGTGGTCATTGCGCCGTGTGGACGGGCACGGAGGTCCTGCTGTGGGGTGGTGCGACGTCGTCCGTTGGCGGCGCGCTCAATACGGGCGCTCGTTACAATCCAGAGACAGACACCTGGACGCCTATGTCCACGACCGGCGCGCCGGCTGCTCGCAGTGGCGCTGTGGCCGTGTGGACCGGAACGGAGATGATTGTCTGGGGCGGCTTGGGAACGCTGAATCCTTTGAACACAGGCGGGCGATATGATCCGGCAACCAATACGTGGAGACCGATGTCTACGCGCGGCGCGCCTTCAGCTCGAATCAATCACACGGCTGTGTGGACCGGCACGGAGATGATCGTCTGGGGCGGTGGCACATTGGTTAGCTCATTCAACGACGGAGCCCGGTATAATCCAGCGACCGATAGTTGGACACCCATCACTGGCGTGAACGCACCGCTGCCACGCTCAGGCCACGTAGCCGTGTGGACCGGCACAGAGATGATTATTTGGGGTGGCACAACCGGCCCCAACACGCGAACGAATACAGGCGCTCGTTACAACCCTGAGACCAACACGTGGACCGCCATCAGCACTGTGAACGCACCGAGCGAGCGCTCTGGTCACACAGCCGTGTGGACCGGCACAGAAATGATTGTTTGGGGCGGCGCCGGTGGCGGCATCGGGTTGAACCCGTTCAATACCGGCGGACGGTACGATCCAGCCAGAGATACGTGGAGAGCGACTTCCACCACTAATGCGCCGGAAGCGCGCGCTAATCACACGGCGGTGTGGACTGGAACGAAAATGATTATCTGGGGCGGCCTGAGCGTCGTTGGCATTACCAACACAGGCAGCCGCTACGATCCGGTGACCAATTTCTGGACTGATACGATTACCTCATCAGCGCCCAGCGGTCGAACCGGTCACTGCGCGCTCTGGACCGGTAATGAGATGTTTATCTGGGGTGGCGGCGGCCCCTTGGGCAACGGTTCTCGACTGGGATTTCTTTCGTTTTATCGCAAAGCTTCATGACCCTCCTCCTTTGGTTAGACTCTGAAGGGAGGTTCCTCGCCTCCCTTCAGGTTCTTTTTCCATAGGTTCCTGCACTCCTCGCAAATAGGAATTAGCTTCTTGCCATCAGCACGGCGATCGTCCCCCACACTCCTCGCAAATAGGAATTAGCTTCTTGCCGTCAGCACGGCGATCATCTGGTCATGAATCAGGCCGTTGCTCGCCAGCATTTCCGGTTCATAACGGTCAAACGGTTGACCATCGAATTTGGATACGCGCCCGCCGGCTTCTTCCAAAATGAGCTGACCTGCGCCGGTGTCCCACGGCTTCAACCCCATTTCCCAAAAGCCATCGAACCGACCGCATGCAACGTAACAGAGGTCCAGCGCCGCTGAACCGTCACGGCGAACGGCCTGCGCCTTATGCATGAACCTGGCGAAGTACTCAATGTTGATTGGATTTGAGCGGATGCTGTATGGAAATCCTGTGACCAAGAGGCTGTGATCAAGGTCGGTGATTGACGAAACGCGAATCGGTCGTCCGTTGAGCATAGCGCCATTGCCGCGTTCGGCCCAGAATAATTCGTCCAGTACCGGATTGTAGACGACGCCGACAAGCAGTTGGCCGGTGTATTCCAGCGCAATCGAGACGCAGAAGAACGGGTAGCCGTGCGCGTAGTTGGTTGTTCCATCCAGGGGATCAATCAGCCAGCGATATTCGGAGCCGCTTTGTTGGTGGCCGGTCTCTTCAGCAAGGATTTCGTGTCGAGGATAGTGACTCGCGATCTTCTCTTTGATGAACTGCTCGCAGAGCAGGTCAACATCAGTGACCAGGTCGAGCGATGTACTTTTTTGTTTGACGCGGTTGAGCCGTCCCAGATAATCGCGCTGAAGTTGCCCTGCCTGCCGTGCCAGTTCAATCGCGAACTCGAGCATGCTCATCCTCGCTTCTTGCTCGGTTTTTTCGGGCCGGCTTTAGCCGGGGCGACTTTCATCACAGCGAGGATCGCTTTGGCATCCTCAAGGTGCCGCTGATCTTTCCCGATGCTCAGGTATTTGGTCAGGAACTCTTTGGCTTTTGTTTTATCGCCGCTATAGAAATGATTGACGCCAAGTTCGTAATGCACCTCAGCGTGATTAGGATTCAGGCTGAGCACCCTGTTGAATGCCGACATGGCCAGATCATTTTTGTCTTGTCCGAGAAAGTCTTTGCCGAGCTTAAACAAGCCCTCGTCGGGTTTGGTGGAACTTGATGGCAGACTGTACCAATCGGTGTAGGTTTGGAACATTTGGTCGTACTGCTTTTGTTCCATGTAGTATTGCGCCAGCGACTTCCAGTAGTCTGACTTGGTCGGTTCCAGTCGGATGGCCTGGCGATAAGCTGCGATAGCTTGATCGGGGTGATTCAGCTTGGCATGTGTGCGGCCGATGGCTGCCCACACGGCATGTTGCACGTTCTCAGGCAACATGGGCCGGGCTTGCTCATACTTGCGCAGCGCCTCGCTATATTGTCCACTGTTATACAGATCATCGGCCTCATGAACGATTTTCTTGGCGGCTTCCAGCTTGGCGGCTTCTTTATTATGCAGCAAGCGGCTCTTGATATCCTCGTAATCCTTTTCACCGGGCTTCATGGCCAGCGCCCGATCAATCGCCTGGATGGCTTCATCATATTTTTTATCGTTGCCGAGAGCGACAGCCAGGCTGTAGTAATGATCGGGATTGTTCGGCTCCATTTGAATCAGTTCACGGTGTTTAGCCGCAGCGGTGGCAAAATCTTGTTTTCGCATGGCGTCGTCGGCGGCGGCAGCGATTTTCATCAAGGGGAGCCGCTGTCGCCACTCGTTGGCTTGATTGATGCTCTTCTGATAGGCGTCAATCAGTTGAGGATTTTGTGAATCTGGCGGTCTCGCTTTTTCGATGGCCAGGCCAATTTCAAAATACTTAGCCGCTGAGACGAGATATGGTTCAGCCTGCTCCCACTGCCGTTGCTGCATCAGCGCCACGGCCAGATTAAAGTAAGCGTCTGCGCTGGAAGGATTGATGGCCAACGATGCTTTGAGTTTCTCTGCGCCTTCCGCCCATCTGGCGTTTTGCAACAGGTCAACCCCTTCCAATAGTAGGTTACGCGCTTGTTCGGCGAGTGCCTGGTCTTCAAAGTAAATTTTCTTCTGACTGTCGCCGGGCCGGAACGTGAGCGTCACCGATTCGTTCGCATTACCGCTTAGCTTCACAAATTCGTAGTACGCCGTTTCGTATCCTTGCTTGCGCGCGATGATGCGATAAAAACCATTGCTCAGGTCCTTGAATCGAGCGATCCCGTCGCCTTTGACGTCAACGTTGGCAACCTTGCCCGACGTCACCTCTTGAATGAACACCTTCAAGCCGCTGACCGGTTTTCCGCTTTGATCCACGCATTTAACTTGCATGGTATTGGTTTGCGCCCAAGCTGGAAGCGGGCCTACCGACAGCCCGAAGAACAGAATGAGTCCAACAATGATGCTGAGAGGAAGTAATCTCATGATGCTCTCCTTGGATTGTGAATTGATTGATTCAGAGGCGACATTATATCGCTTCCACCTCGATTCGCCAATGCAAAGACGCGCGCGCGTCCCAGAGACTTGGGAACGGATCGTGGCCACAGGTCAGGCCGGCGATTGTTGAGATTCGCGCTCGGGCCGGCGCTTGCGATAGAACATGGAGCGATGGAAACCGGAGAGCCTCGCCGCTTCGGCGATGTTGCCGCCGGTCATTTGCAGGTACTTTTCAATCATCTGGTTCTCCAGCTCGTCAATATGTTCTTGAGCGATTTGCAGAATGGCCGTGCGTCGGCGTTGCAGGTCTTCGTTATCTTCGGGCACCGAGCGCATCAAGTGTCGGAACGGATTCTTTTCCAGATCAATAACACGCTGGCGTTCGCCAACAATGTAATCGGGCAAGTCAGCCAATGTGATCACATCGCCTGAACGCAACAGCACGAGTCGTTGCACGAGGTTTTCCAGCTCGCGAATGTTGCCTGGAAAATCGTACTGTTCCAGCGCCAGCAACGTGTCTCGATCAAATCGGACTTTTGCTTCGCCGGCAAATTTCTTCAGAAAGTAATGAGCCAGTAACGGAATGTCTTCGCGTCGTTCGCGCAATGGCGGAAGCTGGATCGGGATGACGTTGAGCCGGTAGAACAAAGCCTCTTGAAACGTTCCCTGTTCGACCATCTGCTTGAGGTTGCGGCTGGTGGCCGCGATGACGCGGACGTTGACCTTCAATGTTTTGGTGCTGCCCAGCCGCTCGAATTCTTGATACTGGAGGATGCGCAGCAACTTGGCCTGAACGGGTTGCGCCAGTTCACCGATTTCGTCCAGAAAGAGCGTGCCTCCATCAGCCCATTCAAAGCGTCCAATCTTGCGTTCCTGCGCGCCGGTAAACGCGCCTTTCTCGTGGCCGAACAGCTCCGATTCGACCAGCGTTTCCGGCACGGCGGCGCAGTTGAGAACGACCAACGGCTTATGGGCGCGAGCACTGCGTGTGTGCAGCGCGCGGGCGATCAATTCCTTGCCGGTTCCTGATTCGCCTTCGATGAGGATGGTTGCGTCGGAATTGGCCACCTGCTCGACGATTTGAAGCACGCGCCGCAGCTTGGGGCTATGGCCGATGATCTCGGCAAACGCGCCGTGTGATTGATGGATGACTTCATCGCGCGCGCGAATGGCCAAATCGAGCCGGTGGGTAGCTTCCAGATACACAGCGATGAGATTGCCGATGGCTTCCAGGAATTGTCGGTCGCTCTCGGTATACACATTGGTGGACGAATTGTTTTCCAGATAGATGGCTCCGAGCATCAAATCGCCAACTTTCATCGGCGCAACCAAGGCGCAACCGAGCCGCAAGTAAATACTGCTTTCTTGCCAGAGTTCAGCGTCTGCCGCTGCGTTGGCCAGCAACAGCGACTGGCCTGATTCAAACACTTTTTTCAGCAGCGTGCGGCTCAGCGTATGTTCAGCCGCGTCCAGCGCGCGTGTTTTGAAATTACGAATGGTGACGACAGTCGCTTCACCCGTGTCTTCTCCGCGAAGCACGATGGCCGCGCGCTCGGACCGCGTCTCCTGCATCAGGTCATCCACCACCCCATTCAAAAATTCTTCGGTTCGCTGAGCGCGGAAATAAAGATCAGCCAGCCGCCGCGCCAGTCGGCCCACGCGCGCGTCCTGTGCCAATGCAGCCATCTCAGCCAACGCCTGACGCAACTGATCGAGTTTTTGTTTGCGCACTTCTGAAAGGTGCTGTCGCGTGAGTGTGACGAGCAAAGTCGGGTCCACGTTGGAACTGACGGCTTCGCTCAGGTGTTGTTGCAGCGTTTCCAGATTCGCGCTGATCTGTTCAACACAGTGTTGCGCGCGTTCTATGGCTGGTTGCCCTGTTTTCTCCATCACAAACCTCGTCGTTCGTTCAAGACTACTTTGACATATCAGCTTAGCCGCCAGCCTGCGCGGAAGCAAGCGCTGTGAGCCTGTCAGCCGAGCTCATGCAAGGGTGTCGGCAGCGCGTGCTGGACAGAATGAAAAGCACTGGCACGAGCGACACCGTTCAGGACTCGGATATGGCGTGGCATCGTCAACGTGGCGGATGCGCAGCACCTGCTCGGAGAGCTCGCGCAGTTGAGCAATCGTCTGTGATTCCTCCAGTCGCTCTGCGGGAATTTCCCATCGCACGTTGGGATGGAGAAAGTAGAGTTCGGCGCGCACCGTATGCGATGGCCATGCGTGCCGTGCTGCCGCTGCGTATATTTGCAGTTGCAGCTCATACTCACGGGCGACAGTTTCCACTTGCTGCGCCGTCACGCGATTTGTTTTGAAGTCAATGATGGTCACCCGACCTTGGCTGTTGATGAGCAGTTTATCAATACGTCCGCGGAGCGGGATGGAGCCTGTGTGATAGAGGAATTCCAGTTCACTTTCGACGCGCCCCGGTTTTCCTCCCCATAGAATTTGTTCAATCTCTTTCCACAGCTCGCTGCTCAGGTAGTGCTCAACCAGTGGTTTGACATCGGCCAGGACGCGCTGACGGGCTGTCTGCAAGTCGTCCGTATCCGCTGTCGTGACGGCTTCCTCTACCAGTTGTTGCAGCACCGGCTCCCACGGTTCGGAGCCGTCGTAGCGTTCGCAGAAGCGATGGACAATCGTTCCTCGTGTGGTTGGCGAGTACGCTCTCGGCATGACGCTTAAGCTCTGAGCTTCAAGGTCTGAGGTTTGAGGTTTGAAATCTGGTTCGTATTCATCAAGCGCGGGCAAGCCGAGGACCGATTCGTAGTAGTATTGCAGCGGGCAGCGCGCCACGCTCAACAATCTTGTAACGGCCAGCGGCTGTGCGCTGGTGAGCGGCTCAATCTTGATCGGTTCGATCAGGCGGCAAAGGGATGCAAGCACCTGTTGACCTTCATCATCGAGCTGTGGGAGCGCGTTGGCTGGGATGGCTTGAGCTTGGCGGATTTCCGTGAATCGGTCTATCAAGCGCGACGGCGCCTCAGGCGTCTCAGCGGTCGGGGCTTCGCGTCGCGTGATGCGCAATGGGATGCCGTTCCACTGATACGTCTGAGGTAAGCTCTGCGCATCGGTGATCTCCAAAATTGCGCAGAGCCACTGCAACCAACTGGTTGCTTTCCGTAGAGGTGCGTCCGGCCATGAGTCTCGATCTTTGGTTTCGGGGGCGGCGCCGGCCAAAATCAAATAATCCATCGCGCGGGTAGCTGCAACAAACAGCAGGCGTTGACTCTCGAAGTATTCGCGCCACTCAATGTATTCTTCGACGCGGCGTCGCATTCGGGTCTGGTGCGGACGACCGCGACGGTCTGGCTCTTTGAGTCCAATGCCGAGCGCGCGATCAAAGGCCAACGCCGGCGCTTGCGTGCGTCGTTTCCTCATGAGATCGGGAATGATCACGATCGGGAATTCCAATCCTTTGGCCTTGTGGATCGTCATGATTTGCACCACATCTTGATTGCCGCCTTCGATTGGCGCTTCGCCTTCGCGCGTTTCCATCTCGGTGAATTGCCGGATGAATTGGATGAAATCGCGTAGGACGTGTGGCCCGCTGGCCTGGAAGTTGCGGGCCAGCTCAACCAGCTTTTGGAGATTGGCCACGCGCTGATGGCCATCATAAAAGGTGGCTTGGATGGCGTCAAAGTGTGTTGCTTCGATGATCTGTTGCAACAGGTCGGCCAGCGGGATGCGATTGCGCCGGTCGAGCAACTGGGCGAGCACCTCGGCAGCGCGCGCCACCAACGGCGATTGCTCCGGCGCGATGCCCCACGCGCCTTGATAATCCAGCAAGCTGCTCAGCATGGGATGATGCTCCAAGCCGCCGCCAGAGCGCATTTGCGCGTACTGATGCAGCCAGTAGAGCGTGTTGTCCGAGAGTCCAAACAATGGCGACCGCAGCGCCGCGACCAGCGCAATCTCATCAGTGCGATTTTCCAAGACGCGGAGCAACGACAACACGTCCTGAATTTCTTCGCGCTCATAAAAACCGCGACCGGCAAGCACGTAATAGGGAATCCCACGTTGACGCAGCGCCCGCTCATAAGTCTTGATGTCGGTCATGGCGCGAAACAGCATGGCGATGTCGCCGTAACGCACGGGACGCCACGATGGCTGACCGTCGGCGCTCGGTTCGCCAACCAAACATTCTCCGGTATGGACCATCTGGACAATGCGCTCGGCGATGCGTTCTGCTTCGCGTTCACGACCTTCATCCAGGTTCTTCACGTGCTGGCCGATTTCCAGGATCAATTCCACCGGCGGATGCGGCGATTCAGGGCGGTCGGCCTCGCTGGGTATGAACTCGACATAGCCGAGCCGTTGCATCGAAGACATGGGCTGGTCAGGATCAGGAGTCATCAGCCGCGAGAAAAATTCATTGAAGAATCGAACGAGCGAAGCCGTGCTGCGGAAGTTTTTCTCCAGCACCAGCTCGACGCCGCCTTGCTCCCGGACGTGCCGCGCGGCCTCGGTGAAGACTTCGACGGCTGCACCGCGGAAATTATAAATGGACTGTTTCGCGTCGGCCACAATGAATAGATTGACTGCGGGGCTTGTGCCTTGGGCTGCGACCGACGCGGCGCCGCTCATGAGCAGATCAATGATGTCTTTCTGAAGCTGGTTCGTGTCCTGAAATTCGTCTACCAGCATGAAGCGGTATCGCTCACCATAGCGGCGAGCCAGATACGGATACGTGCGGAGCAGCGAGCGCGTCTTCAATTGCAGGTCTTCATAATCAAGGCCGTTGGCTTGCGCTTTGGCCGCTTGATAGTTGCGATCAATCTGCTCAAGGATGCGGATCAGCGATCCGAGTGTCTGCCGCGTGCAAACGTCATAGAACAGCTCACCAACTTCGTTGATCTGTTGCTCCAGCGCTGCGGCCAGTTCCTTGACGGCGTTGGCGCGTTTCTCCACCTTGGCCTCTGCGAGCGCCTCCAGGCACTCATCAAAGAACGGAGCCTCTTCGATACGCGGCTCGGTTGGCAGCAATGAACGATAATGCCTCCAGGCCTCACCGAGGGCTTCGACTTGTTCACGCGCTTTGGGCGGCAGTTTGTCCAGCGCGGTCAGTTGATTGATCGTCGCATTCAAGCGCTCCAAGGCTGCCCGGTAATCGTCCGTTGTGCCGAGATGTTGCCGTGTCAGTTGTTCGACTTGGCCAAGCTCAAGTCCCAGCGTGCGGGTGGTGAAATAGAGTTCGGCCAAATGCTCGATCAAGCCCATCCGAGAATAGCCGGTCACAAAGCGGGCGGCGGTCTCATCTTCAATGTCAACCAGGTGATTGATAACCTCTTCGACGACCTGATAGAGCAACAGGCGGCTGGTGTATTCATCCAGAATAGCGAAGGCGGGATCAACCTGCGCTTCGACCGGGTGCGCGCGCAGCACACTGGCGCAGAATCCGTGAAACGTGGAGATAGCGGCTTCCTCCAATCGTTGTGCCAGTTCGTGCCAGTGACGCGCCTCGGCTGTGGAAGTGGCCGTTTGCGACAACTCGGTCAACTCGCGGCGGATTCTCTCCTTCATTTCATTGGCCGCTTTGTTGGTGAACGTAATGGCGACGATCTGATCCAGTTCAGCCTGGCCACCTCGCAGAATGTTCAGCACACGTTCGACGAGCACGCGCGTTTTGCCGGCGCCGGGGCCTGCGGTGACGACGCAGGAGCGGTCCAGTAGCTGGATTGCTCGTTGTTGGTTTGGTGTCAGATGTTCCATCAGGGTGAGTGCTCGGTGCTTTTCATCCGGATTCGTTGTCTGTCAAACCGGCACACAGCGTGATAGAGGCAACGCGGGCAACAGGCATCGTCTTTCGGCTCGACGCGAAAATCGCCCCGTCGCATCCCGTCCACGTATTTCCAGGCATACGCTTCAGCTTCCTGCAATGTCTGTTGCCACTCTTCGGGTGTGACGTTTGAATTGGCGCGTGGCCCAATCCCCGTGTGCGATTGGAGATCATGCCGATACATGCCGCGATTGCGGTTAAAATGAGACTCTTTGAGCGAGTAATAGCCGCCGCCGATCACCTCTTCATCCGGCGCCAGGAACAAATCGGACAAGGCGCGAATGTAGAGCGGGATTTGCAAATCCACGCCGGCTTGCATCTCTTTCAGACTAGCGCCCGCGCCCGATTTGTAATCGTAGATGATGTACTTGCCGTCGGGTGAACGATCCACGCGATCCATGCGCCCGCGCAGTTGGATCAGGTCTTTGCCGCGGTTGAGCCGAAAGCACTCTCTGCGCGAATCTGGGTGACTCGCGTCCGACTCGGTCATCCCGAATCCCAGTTCCAGCCAGTGCGGCTGCACACCGGCGGCAGAGACTTGCTCCTGATAGGCGATCTCGACGTCAAGGAATCGTCGCAGCGTATCCCGCAGGCTCTCTTTTTGCAGCGCCCACAGACCGGCGTGGATCGGCAGCGACTTCTCTTCATAGTATGCGAACACGTCGTCGGCCACTTGCAGCAGCTCCTCTTGATATTCGCGGCGACGTGAGCTGCTCAAGTTGGTATCGGTGTGCCGCTGCATGAATTGATGCAGAATCGTATGCAGTAACCAGCCGCGATCCAGCGCCACCAGATCAAGCGAGGCTTCTTCCCGTTCTTCCAGTTGCAAGATGCGCTGGCAGAAGAATTGAAACGGACAGCGACCGTAGCTGTTAAGCTGGCTCGCCGAATAGACGCGATTTGGACCGAACCGGCTACGCAACTGTTGGTGGATGGTTGGGTCGGTGAGCAGCCCGTCGTGCGGACCGAACGTTGAGCCTTGTCGTTCCTCTTCACTCTGAAGCCGTGTGAGCACAGATGACGAGACATGTCCGGCAGCAACCGCCCAGTTATAGAGATGCAGCACCAGCGCATCGTCAGGCCCTGATTGATAGAGTCCGGCCAGCACACTACGCGTCAACTCGGCGGGCGAGGCGCTGCGGCGAACATCATAGACGCTCGGACTCCGTTCGATCACGGGCACGAGACTCTCTAAGCCAACGCCATACAATCGGCGCAGCTCGGAAACGAAGCCGGAGACGACCACCGCCTCGCCACGAGCATCGGCGCGCGAGTACGATACATACAATCGCTCGGTTGCTTGGCAGGCAGCGTGATAGAAGAAGTGCGCTTCTTTAGCAGCGAATGTTTTCGGCGATAGGTCTTCAAGAAACAGGCCGGCTTCAGCCAGTTGTTGCCGCTCGTTGGTCGGATAGATCCAATCACGCGCCGGCGCCATCGGAAACACGCCTTGTGCCAGCCCAGTGATGAATATCGCACGAAACGGCAACCCGCGTGCCTCGGTCGCTTCGAGGATCGTAACA
Organism: Blastocatellia bacterium; assembly: GCA_025054955.1. Taxonomy (NCBI): domain Bacteria; kingdom Pseudomonadati; phylum Acidobacteriota; class Blastocatellia; species Blastocatellia bacterium. The sequence continues at coordinate 14,076 of JANWZE010000020.1, forward strand.
CCCACCGGATCACTGCGCCGTGTATGCAGCAGCGTTCGCTGGAGTAGATGGGACATCATTTCATAGAATTGCTCAATTGATAATCGGCCCCATCGTCCATTGTCAGCAGTTTCGGCGAGCCGCTCGATTTGTTCCAGCGTTTGATGCAACGTCTCCAGCGCCCGCAGATCAAGCGAGAGCAGGCGTAATGCTTCTTCGTCCAGCCCAGCTTGGGCAAGCCGCTGGCGCAACCGCTCGCGCAGACGGAACGCGCCGAGCGCGGCCCTCCATCCCTGAATCAACTCACTCAGTGTTCCCTCTTGTGGTATCAGCGCCAGCGCCTGGCGTATCTGATCAAGCGATTGCAACGCGTGCTCAAGTTGCGTCACGCCACGATTGATGCGGAACAATTCCTGCTCCACCTGCTCAGGGTCAACAAGCCGTGAGGTCAGCGTGCTGGCTTGATGCTGTTTTGCCGCGCGAATCCGTTTGACCCGTTGTCGCCATTGCCGTATAGGAATTTGCGTGCCGACAGCCAGCACAGCATTTTCAACAGCATCCCGGTCTAGTGCGCTGAAATGATCCAGGTAATCGTTCTTCAGCAAACTCAGGTACGGCTCCGTCTCTTCATAAGCCACGCGGGCAGCCAGCACCTTCATGGCGGCCTTGACCGACGGGACAGAAGTGAGCGGCTCGCGCGCGTTCAACGCGACGGGCACGCCGAAGTGCCGCAGGGTATCGTGAACCGCTTTCAGGTAACCGGAAGGCTCACGCACGATGACGCCGATCTCCTGCGGGCGATAGTCCTGCTCGACGATGAGTCGCTTAATTTCTTTGACGACCTCTTCAACTTCATGCGCCATGCTTGCGCCCGACAGCACGGTGATCGGAGGCGACGCCGCAGACGCCTCAGCTTCTGGATTGAATAAGCCAGTGCGGAGCGGCTCCAGCGCGGGCGCATGTGGCAACGTGGCGGCGTTGTGTTCAACGGGCATCGGCTCCGAGAGGCGCTCAAAGAAGCGGAATGTGTCTTGCAACGGTTCGGCAAACACCGTCGGATGACGCGGATCGTGCGTCAGATTGACCACGACTTCAGGGATACGCTCGATCAAATAGCGGAGCAGATTCTTTTGAATCGGCGTGAAGTCAAAGAAGCCATCAATGAACAGCGTTGTCGTCTGTGCGAGCCCGGGTGGCAAATCCGGTCGCGATTGGAGCACCTGCAAGGCGCCTGCGGTCGCTTCATCGGCGTCCATCAGTCGGCACTCATCCAATGTTTGCTGGTACGCCTCATAGATGGCGGCGATGTCCAGGTCGCGCGCCTCCGGTTGTTGGGTGTTGATAAACTCACGCAGTTGCTGAGGAGTCATCCCGGCCCGCTTGATTTCACCGATCACTTGCCCCACCGATTCAACTGTGCCCGGCAGCCGCGCGATGGCCGGAATATGCTGCAAAGTGCCCGCTGCGGCGAGTTGGGCGATGACCTGCTCAAGCAGGAAGTATTTCATTCCGTCTTCAATCGGTCGGCGATCGTGGCCGGCCTGCCGCAGTATGTAGCGTGTCAATCCATCAAACAGAAATACGCGCAGCTCGGTGCACGCTTTCACTCGTTGACCATCAACGATACGCGCCGTGATATGGTCTAGCAACGCACGCGTGGCCACCAGATAGATAAAGGAATTTGCTTGTCCAGTCAGGATGGCTTGCTGGCAGCGTTCAATGAACTGCTCGCGGTTCGTTCCTAAGACAGGTTCGGTCAGGATCAGTTTGCTTGCCATGCGTCGGCAGGATTATACCACTCAGGGTGGAGCAATCAAACAAGCGGTTGACGATCGCTCGAATGCGCGTGCGAATCCTGCGGGAGGGCACGAATCCTGCGTGCCTGGTGGAACTCAGAGTCCAGCACGCTAGAGCAATTTTCAATGACCCGTACCCTGGGAGCGCCCGCATCTTGCGGGCTCCAGCACGTTGGAAGCGGGCGCTCCCGGCTTATCTTCCCGCGTGGCGTGGTTGCACATGGGCATTTCCTGCGCATTCATTCTGCTCGGGCAGCCGCTCGCTGCGCCGCGTCATTGATTTGTCACCGTGACACGCATGAAGTAAAGATGACTTGCTCCGCCGCCGGCGCCGCCCGCTTGCTCAACGCGGATGTAGTACCGCCCGTTGGTGGGAATGCGAAATGACAACGCAGCCTCTGTAATCAGCCCGCTTGCGTGCGCGCGGGCGCGTTCGCGTCCGTTTGCGTCGAAGACAGTTAGGACGGCATCGGTGGGCAATGTGGGAGCGAGTGTTCGCGCCACGATCATCACATTGAGCGTCTGAGCAGTGGTAGCCGAGACGCTGAAGAAATCGGCATCGCCTGCCGTGTCAATCGTGCCGGCCACGAGCACATCAGGCGTAATGCGATTGGCTTGATCCAGATCATTGTTGGCCTCTTTCTCTTGAAACGTCGAATCGGTAACGATGACGATCATCTCGTAGCGGAAGTCAGGGCCGCCGGCCTGTGGGTCAGCGCTTTTGATTTGCAGGTAGTATCGTCCGGCAGCGGCTAGTCGAATATCCAAGCGGGAGTCATGCAGCCGCTCGTCAATGTTATCGTTCTGAGCGAGTTGAATGCCGCGACTATTGGTCAGCAGGAGCACTGTATCCAACGGCGAGGGTGAACTCAATCGGCGCGCGCGGACCTCGACGCGCAGCCGCTGACCGGCTTCGACGGTGAAACTAAACAGGTCGGCATCCCCGCTCTGCCCAATTGTTCCCAGCAGGTTGGCGTTGGGTCGGACGATGTTGGCAGTGGCGATTGAGTCATTGGGCTCCTGCTCGGCTAATCCGATCAGTGCGGCATTGGCCATCAGCGCAAGGGTGATGGTCGCTTCATCAGGATCATTGCTGCTGATGCTGAGCAAGCCTGTTTGCGGGCCTGAGGTGAGTGGACGACACGCGACGGAAATGGATTGGCTGTTGCCCGCCGTGATGGTCAAAGGAACGCTCGGAGCGATGACGGAGAACGCGGGATGATCCAGCGTCAGGCTGGTGATGATGAGAGGCGCGTTGCCTCTATTGCTCACGGTCAACGTTCGCTGCGCGGTTTGTCCGATGGCGACGGCGCCGAAGTCAAGCATTGTCGGCGTCACCTCAATGTCCGGCACGCCTGGCCTGACGCCGATCCCGCTCAACGGAACGATGACAATGGTCTCATCAGGATCATTGGTTAACAGATTGAGCGAGCCACTGTGAACATCGGCAAGCGCCGGCGTGAATCGCACGGTGACGATTTGGGCGCCACCCGCTGGCACGCTGAACGGAGTGAGTGGTGAAACCAGACTGAAGGGAGGGATGGGCGCAATGATGTTGCTGCCAACGGCTGGGCTCACCGTGAGCGGGGCAGAGCCGACATTCCTGACGAGCACGGCCTGCTCGGCGCTCTGGCCGATAAGCGCCGGGCCGAACTCGACACTTGTTGGGCTGACCTCGATGTCGGGCGCCGTGGGCGGCGGCGATGAAGCGAGTTGATAGCCGAATGAATCGAGCGCCATCAAGTCATTAGCAGTCATGGTGAATCGCCGACCGGCCGCGATCGTTGGGTCCATCACGCCGATGTATTGGCCGGTGAGCTCGTCAGCTTTCCAATGGCTGGCTTGCTGCATGTCGCCGCCGGTGCGATTGGGTCGGCCAGTGGACAAGCCCAGTTCTGGGCCGCCAGCGAAATAGTTTTGCTGACCGCCAGAGGACAAGATACGCTCTGCCGTGGTGAACGACTGAAGCGTGACGCCCGGACGAAAGCGAAACAGGTCCCAGACACTCAAGCTGAGCGGCTCCGACGGCGATAGTTCGCGCACGCCCGTGTTGGAGAGAAAGCCGAGCACGTGCCCGATTTCATGCACAGCAATGGCGTCGAAATCGAATGTGCCAGGTTGAATGCCATCGCTCGGATCAAAGTCGAATCGGAACGTGGAATTGAATCCGATGGAGGGCGGCGCCCCCAGTTGCAATTCCTGCGTGGGGTCAGCCACCGGCGGTAGCCATCCGATGGCGCGCAGGATCGGTGTGGCCACCGTCATGTCGCGCGTCAAGCCGATGTCTGTCGGAATAACGCCCGCTGGCAGAGCTTCATAAACCGACCGCTCCGTGCCATCACTGGCGCCAGCCAACAAGCGTGAGCGAATTTCGTTATAGCCGGATGAGAGCAGCATCACCTGGGGAATTGTCGAACCTAGCTGGTTCGGCCCATAAGGCACGCCAAATCGCGTTGGACCGAAATCCACATCCACTACCAAGGTGATCGGCGTCCTGATCAATTGAGCCCATCTGTCAGCCGCGCGCAAGAAGGCCGCCTTCGCTTCAGCAAAGGCCTCCAGTTGCGGCGTGCCGCGTAAAATCAGTTGCAGTCCGCTTTGTTTGCGTGATGACGGCGGGGTCAGTATCCGCCAGGGCACATCGGTTGCTCCAGCCTTGAGAATCAGTATCTCCATCGTCGTTGCCTGACGGCACACCATCTGTCCATCCACAACTTCGTGGATGAAGCCGTGCAGGTGCGCGTGTTCCATTGGTGTTGGTGGCGAATCAGACGGCGCGTCGCTGAAAGCCGGCAACCTGGTGTCAGCTCGCCAGGCAATTCCGATCCAGATGAGCGCAAGAAGAAAAATCCCGTGTGGCCGCCAAGTCATTCGTCTCATGATTCTCCTCCAGCATGCATGTGAGACAGGGATGAAACAACGATCGGTCAAACCTCCCCGGCGCATGATTAAGTTGATCTGTGCCTGAGTGTGATGATGATTGTTTCTCCCCTCGATGAATAGTCCCAGGCTCCGCCGGCATTATAGCCGCACAGTGCAATGAAAAGAAAGATGGCGCGCCAGCGCAGGAGCCATACCAGCAATGAACGGTCGGCAATGACGACACTGACGGCTCGGTAAGCAACGAGCGACACGCATCCATACGAAGGGCATTCAGCGCCGATTAAGAATTTGCTTGCTGCGCTGATCAAGAAACCACGACCCGTTAGTGAAAGTCCCGACCGGCTGCTTGTTCGAGCAAACATCGGCGATGAACACCCGCTGCGTCAGCAGCGGGTGTTCATCAAGGCCGATGCAGGTGATCTGAGTCAGACGGTTTTAGAATGGGCTGCCGCCGCGAGACAGTTGAATGGTGAACGCGCCGGTCCGCTGAAGCTCGTTGCTGGTGACGCCGATGAACACTTGTCCGGCCTGGAACGTATGGTTGAATGGGCTCGCTCCTTGAGCGAGAACTCGTCCTTGATTGTCCAGCACCAGAATGAGTGGTGTGAATGCCTGCGTCGTGACGGTGATTCGGCTGGACCCAGCCTGTGCTTGGAACGTGAACAGTTTGACGTAGCGGACACCCTGCAGATCTCGCATATGGGCATCGTTGGCCGATAGATCGCATGAGAGCGGCTGATCGTATGCCAGTTGAACAGCATTCTGGAAGTCGCTGCCGCCGGTGCAAGCGCCGCCGGGACCTGGCGTGGTCGTTGTGCTGCAAGCCCGACACTCAAGCTGCAGAGTAAATGGCCCAGTCGCTTGTGGAGAA
>JANWZE010000021.1 GCA_025054955.1 Blastocatellia bacterium
GGCGCCGCGTCATCCGCAACCCCGATGATCAACAGCCCATCGCCGGCTGCGTGTCCCGCCTCTCCCCCCGTGCGCACTCGCCCCCTCGTCCCCCCCCCACTCTCACTCATATCTGGCCAACGCCCCGCCTTCTCTACACACAACTTGTAGATGCTGGCGCTGGGCACATAGGATATTTCATACCGATCCACCAGATACTGCGCCCCATCATGCAACGCATGAAACGGCACATAATGCAATAACCCATGCGGCGCGATGATGACCTTGCGATCCTTAACAAACGTCTCGACCGGCGCCATCAGCGCGGCATATAGGTGCCGCAGGTAATGCCGAACCGGCTTCTCCGGGTCACCTAATGGTTTGCCAAAGCCACTCGAATTCATGGCGAATTGGTCTAGATAGAACCTCACCCACTGCAACAGTGATGCGATCTGATCCATGCTGGCGGCGCCGTCAAACACGCCCCATGTCTGATGGTCGAAGGCAAAAATCTTCACATGGCCATTGACGAAGAAATACTCAATCAAAGCTTCGTCTTCGGCCAGCATCCCGCAGACGTGTTCTGCATCCAGCGATGGCGTTGTGTAGAGCCCCGCATACTCAGCATCCGTCACACTCAATTGACGGGCCACGTGCGCCAATTGCTGCTCACGCTGGCGAATCGCCTCATGCAAGTGAGGTCCCAACCAACTGGGACGCTGGTCTGTGCGAGCTTCAGCGTGATTGAGCTTGGCATAGAAGTAATCCAGCTCTTCGCGCAAGCGGGTCCATTGCTCCTGCAACGCCGCCACAGACGGATCATCGGCTTTGCCCCGAATGTCGCGGTTTGACGCTAACAGCTCAGCCAGCGAGCGCGCTTTGGCGGCTTCCACGTAACCGAACGCTTCGTTGATTTTGTCCGATGCGCCAGCAGCGAAACAGAGACTGACCAGGTCTTCATAGACGCACTGTTTGTCTCTGATGAAGGCACATTTGTACTCATCGGCGCGAATACTGCTGCGCATCGCCTCCAGATAGTGTACAGCCTGTTTGTAACTCTCGTAGGCTTCTGGTAAGCATCCTGTCGCTTGTTGAATGTTGCCCAACAGGTGAAAAATCTGATAGCGGAGCCAGGGCGCTTCAGCGTTGGCCAACAACGTGAGCGCCGATTGAGCCAGTGAAGCAGCTTCGTCCAAACGGCCTTCCGACCATCTCAATCGAGCCTGCTGAAATTCGGCATACGCCGCTTTGGCTGGCAGGTCGCGTTGCACCAGCCACATCCGAGCTTCGCTGCATAGTTGCCAGGCGCGTTCATGGTCATGACAGCGGCTCAACAGTTCGCCCAAATAAATATCAGTCAGCGCGGTATACACCTGGTTCCCTTCGGCGAGAAATCCCTGGCGAGCCTCCTCCAACCACTGCTGAGCGGTAGACAGATCGTCCAGGTGCATGCACGCGATGCCCAGGTACATGCAGGCTTTGGCTCGTTCGTAATTCATCTGCAATTCGGTGAACTGCGCCTTCGCTGAGTGCGCTACGTTGAGCACATCTTCGAGCATGTTCAATTGCAGATAAACTTCCGCGCGATCCAAATCGCAGAGCGCGCTGAGCGACGTGTCGCCCAGCTCGTTGGCTCGCGCCTGCGTCTGGACAAACAGCTTGAGACTTTCTTGAAACCGCCCGCGCAGAAAATAGAGCCACGCGATGCTGTAGTCTGTCTGATTAACAAGCAACGGCATCGCAGCGGCCTCATAGCCGCGCCGAGCCTCATGATAAAGCGCCAGTGCTTTGTCAAATTCATTCAACTGGGTGTATTGATTCGCCCGATTGAAATTGAGTTGAGCGCGATCAAACTCGTTGAGTTCGGCGAACGTCTGTTCGGCTGCGTCATAGCAGCGCAGCGCTTGCTGATATTCATCCAGGCGATGATAGATATTGCCGACATTCACTTCCAACTGAGCGAGCAAATTGCCTTGATGATGTTGCCGGAAAATGGCGCGCGCTTCGTCCGCAGCCACTAGCGCTTCTTGATAGCGTCCCAGATACATCAAGGCGTCAACCTTTGCGCGACTGACGCGGGCTGCTTCGACATCACGGCCGGCGCAGCGGTAGATGGTCTCAGCATGCTGATAGTGTTCGATGGCTTGCCCGTAATGTCCGGCGACATGAAGCGTCTGAGCAAGCGCGTGAGCGGCCAGCGCATGGCAGATCGGATCATCAACCAGATCGGCAGCCGCTTGCACGACGGTCGCCACGCGATAAGCCTCTTGCGTGTCGGTACGAACCAGATGAGAGACGTAATCCTTCAAGCACCGGATAAGTGACTCGTTGATCCGCTCGCGCTCGACGCATAACACCCGACTGAGCTCATCGCCGTCAGACAACGCGAGCAAGCGCTCAGCCAACCGCCGGTCAGCACTCTCTGGTTGATGGATCGGATTCATGGGCAACGTCCACAGAACACAGGTCAACGTGAGTTCAGGACCTGGTGGACTCGCCCCGGTGCAACTGGAATGTCCACTTTTTGCCGCAACAAAGCAATTAGCAGAACTACCTAAAAATGCCTGCTATTTTGGCATGTGCAATTGCCCAGCTTCTCACTGACGATCGCTCCGCCACTGAAAAAGAGACAACAGCGCCAGGCAAATTTCCACCTGGCGCTGTCCTGTTGCGTATGTGGTAGAGATAAACCGTCATACCATATTGGAGGCACTCTGCTCGAACTCAAATCATTCATCGCTGCGTTGCGCTCGATTTTCATTGGGCTGATCGCTGAATCGGCATTCGCCGATTCCTTTCTTCCTTCATATCTCTTGGATGTCTCGCCGAACTTGAATCCGGCGCTAATGCTGTTCATCTTCAATCAGCCGCACAGTCCCTAAATATCGGCCGCCGCCACCAACGGATTGCCCGCTCTCCCGCTCAATGATAGTGCCGGCCTGGCCGTTTCTGGCGCGGCTTTGCACAAACCGACCCCACACCTCATGGCCGCTGGAGCCTTCAACAAAGAACGAGGCGATATTGGTCACCTGAAATGTTGTCCGTCCATGATCGGGCGCTGTGAACACGCTATAAACGGGGATCGGCACAATGCGCGGACTCTCATTGAGCGGATACCGACTGCTGATCACCACCCATTGTCCGGCAGCGTTCTTCACCATGCGCGCATCAGGGTCCAAAGCGATCAACGCTTCCACGCCCTGAACCGTTGGACCTGTTTTGTTGCCCGGCTCTGTCTCCAATGTATCTCCCACCTGCACCAGCCCATCGTAGCCATTGACGATCCAATGCCGATAGTTGTTTGCTCCGCGGCCGGCGAATGCAACAAGGCCAAAATTGCCGGGCACGCGCGGGTGTCCGTTCTTCAACCGAATGACGGTGCCGGTCACATCACGAGGCACGATCAGCCCGGTGACGCGGGCGCAATCAGTCTCACGACTCAAATCCTGTCCGTCAAACTGGCCATCATAAGGAGAGACATAGTGATCTGAGGCAACTGTGACACCGTTCCACGTGTGTGGCGTGCTTTTGAACGGGCCGTGCGGCTTAATGTTCACCTCGGCATCGTTGGGCGGCACACACAATGCGCCGTGCCCAAACTGGTCCAAGATAGACCACGGGCGCATGCCGCCGCCTTGCGGCCCGCCGGCGACGCCCGACACAGGCACAACGATAGAGGTCGCATGCACACGGGCATTGACAAACTTGACACCCAGAATCCGCCCAAAAAACGTCCGAATGGGGCGCGTCATGGCGACGCGTATGACATGAGGACGCGGAAAAGTGATCTCAGCGGGCGCCAGCGTGACGCTCCGGTCGCCCACGCGATTCTGAGCGGCAGCCGCGATGGCCAGTTGCTTAGCTCGCCCGCTTTCTGAGGTGTTGCCCGGGTCTGCAATCATCCCTTGCGCTCCCGCCAACGCTGCCGCGTCAACGGCGTTTTGCATCTGGCTTTGCACGTGGTAGAAGTAACCGACATCTACCGCTAACGCTGCCGCGCCAAGCAAACAGACTGTGCCAATGGCCACCAACGCGATAACCGTGCCTCTCTGTCTCGTTTTTCTCATGGTTCCAACCTCCGATCTGTGGTGCATCTGGTTGTTACCTGGCTGCGCATTTGCTTCATGCTGGACGCCTCTCGTTCGGGAATTTATTCACGTCGCATACGGCTCGCTGCGCTGAGCGTCACTGTTTGGTCAATGTGCAACAGACGCAGGATCAGCGGCGTCAGGCGGTAGGAGATCGTCACCTGTGTTGGCTCGCCGGACCTGCCGGTCAATCCCGTTACGCTGATTGTCACCGCATCAGAACTGAGCCCCCCGCTCGCCAACGACGCATTGATCTTACTATAGACCGATTCCGCCGAGTTGGTCATCGTGGCGAGTCGCGCGCTCTGGCGAGCCGCGTTGGTGATGCTATGTTGCACCATCAACACACGACCGAAATCCACAATGCCCACCAACATGATCACGAGGATCGGTGCAGCCATAGCGAATTCAACCAATGTTTGCCCTCGTTGAGCCTGCGGCCGGCGCGATTCGGTGTTGATGTCTCCTCTACGATGCAAACTCATCATAGCGTTATAACCTCATCACCGTTGTCGCCTGCAAGGGACGCTGCCGACTGATACGACCTAGCCCACCGACAGCGAATACGCTCTCCAGCGGCGACGTGAATGGATACCTGACCGTAACCGATGCCCACGTTGTGGAGGCGTTGATGTCCACCTGAACCGATACGTGACGCGCCTCAAGCCCGGCTTGTTGGCAATAGTCCATCACAGCCGCCCGGACAGCGGCGACCGTGCCTCCCGGCTGCGTGGCCGCCCGCGCGCCAACACGCGACGCATTGGTGATCACGTGCTGATTCTGCATGACCCACCCGATGTGCGCCAAGCCAGAGAAGATCAGCACAAGGAGCGGCATCGTCAATGTCAACTCAACCAGCCCATGTCCTCGCTGTCGTCGTGATTGTGATCTGCGTCTGCTCATCTGATCTGCTCGATCCATGACATTTACCTTCCATCAGTCAAGGGTCATTCAGGGCCCGAAAAATTCACCCAGATCAAGAAATTTTCACTGCCATCTTGTGACAGCTCGCGCCAATCATCCAATACACACGTCCTAGCATGGCATAGGGCCTTTGCTGGCTCAGGATCGCCAGCGTCGAAGCCTTGATCAATTGACCAGCGGATGAGTGGGCGACTCAATGAACGCCGCGAGGTCCTCGATTTCGATCTCCTGACCGCTTCTTATTTTTAGACTGTAGATGCCCTCCGGCACGTCATCAAACATGAATGCGCCAAACGGGTTGACGTGGGTGGTGGCCACGATCTGCTCGTTTTTGCACAATTGAACTTCTGCGCCCGCAAGGCCGTTGTGGGCCTCATCGAGCGATTCACCTAGAATATTGACTGCTCGAGTATTTGGCTTTCGGCTGACGGAAATATCAATGCGGCAATGGCCGGCCTGATAAATGAGACGCCGAGCTTGCAGGCCGTGATACCGCACTGCAAACGCAGGCTGCAGCATCCTGTAGTCGGCGATCAGCGCCGCCACGATGCGCTGGATGACCCCAGGCCGTGAATGCTTCACCTGGTCTCCAAACAGTTGCACGGCCTGACGCACTAACCAGCGCGGGGCATGAACAAGCTGGCGACGTGCGACTGTTGTGACAATGCGCTTGGCGAGTTCCTGCTCTGACTGACACGCCCGGCAGCCGGCAGCGATGTGAGCACTCACCCGCTCGGCTTCATCGAGCGGCAGGCGGTCTCGCATCCATTGAATGTATTGATCAAATGATGGACAACTCATAAGCTTTCTTATCTCCCACGTTGTTTGTCACGTTTGTCTGATCCACTGATCATGGGCGCGTGATCGAAGAAATAATTCATCCTTGCTAAAAATTTAGCTCGTCCAGGATTCTGCGGATGCGCTTCAGGCAGCGACCACGTTTCGGTCCGATTGTGGACGGCGCGAGCCCCATCTGTTCGGCCAGCTTCTCATACGAACTTTCTTGATCATCGTAAAAGAGCGCCTGCACAAGTTGACGACACGGCGCATCCAGCATAGAGACAGCCTGCTCCAGCAATCGTTCCTGCTCTAGTTGCTCAAGCAGTTGATCGGGTACGAGCGATTCATCAGGCTTGTTGGCCAGCTCCTGCTCCAGATGATCTGAATCCACCAGATAGCGACGAGCGCGCTCCCGCCGGCGAAAACACTGACGCCGCGTGACCGTCGAGAGCCAGGAACTCAATTTCGTGGCATCGTTCAATTTCCCCAAATCTTGTAGCAATGCCAACCACACCGATTGGAACACATCGGCGGCGTCTTCGCGCGACAAGCGAAACTTGAGCGCAATCGAATAAATCAGTCCTTCGTAACGCTCCACCAGCGCAGCCCATGCCGGTTCTTCTCCGGCTAAACACCGCTTGACTAATTCGGTATCTGAATAGCGATGATAAGATTCAACCGGTTGGACTCCCGGCATCACCATCTTCACGCTCGTTTCACTGACCAGTCCGGGCATGCATGACTCCTTGAAAAAGATTAGCGACGTGACCCTGTTCGCTAGCTCAACATTTCTGTGCGGTCGCTTCTGGCTGGCTCGACCTCGATGCGCTGTTATCATCTCAGGAATCTCAGCGAAACGAAATCCGTGTGATTACCGAACCGGCGCTGTAAAATTACTGAGCAGCGTTTCCAGGCTACAAGATGCAGACAAGTATGATGCCTGTCAGCGCCGATGGGGGGTACGGGGACAGCATCTGACAGGCATCATCGGCAAGAGTCAGGTTGCCCTGAGCATTCACCTAAAACACCCTGGTCTTTCCATTAATCAATGGGCAGCAAGCGCAGGAAAAAATTCATCGGCCAGAAATCAAGGGCAGCAGGTGTGGGAAAAATTCATCTGGCTTAGCCAGAATCACACGGCGACACGGTGACGCGCGGTTCTCGCTGCGCTTTGCGCCCTACCGATGTAACGGTGGCCGACGATGGCCGCTGTGCCTGTCCCGTGTTGGGATAGAGGCGGGGATGGGTGGCCGACGATGTGGCGGTGGCCGACGATGGCCAGCCGCCGGCGTTCGTCGGTCATCTATTCCACTGTGGTGAGCCGATTGCGAATGGCGAATTTCACCAGTCCGGGCGTCGTGTGGATATTCAATTTGTTCATGATGTTGGCCCGGTGGGCGTCAACTGTACGGATGCTTAAATCCAGTTGGGAGGCAATCTCCTTGCTGCTCAAGCCGTCAGCGACAAGTTGTAGGATTTCGCGTTCGCGATCGGTCAGCAAGCTCAATGGATCATCACTGCCCTCGCCGATGTTCGGCCCGTGCAGGTAGCCTTTGACAACCATGTTGGAGATAGAAGGACTCAGATAAGTATTGCCGAGCAGCACTTGTGAAATAGCGTCTACTAGCTCGCGGGCAGCGCTCTGTTTGAGCACGTAGCCGGAGGCGCCGGCGCGCAACGCCGAGTAGATATACGCCTCATCCTTGTGCATGGACAACACGATGGCCTTCAGTCGCACATTTTTCTTGCGGATGCGCTTGATCGTCTCGATACCGTTCAAGCCCGGCATGCCGATGTCTATGACGACCAAATCAGGGCGAAGCTCATCAATCTTTTTCAACGCCTCCAAACCATCGTGCGCTTGGCCGACAACGAGAAAGCGTGGGTCGCTGGCCAACATATTCGCCAAGGCATCACAGACGATGGCATGATCATCAGCCAGCAAAATCCGAACGGCATCTCGTCGAACCGTCGTATCCCTCTGGTCTCCGCTAACCAAACCTGGCATAACCGTCTCCTTAACGTTGATAGCTGATAGATTCCTCTATCTTTCCTCAGACCGATGCGACGCCTGGGTGGCGCTCAGCAGCGGCGCCGGCGCAAGCGCCATCGGCCACGGGATGACGACCCGCAGCGTCGTGCCCTTGCCAGCTTCTGCGTCAATAAACAATTGCCCGCCCACCGCCGACGCGCGTTCTTGCATAGACAATAACCCGATGCCGCCGCGTTCCGGATAGGAATTTTCCGACAAGCTAATCGGATCAAAACCTCGGCCGTTATCCTGAATCTCCAATTCGACCACTTCATCCTTCTGGCTCAGTCGAATGGAAACCTGCGTCGCGCCGGCATGCTTCTTGATGTTGTTGAGCGCCTCCTGACTGATACGAAACAGCGTGGTTTCAATCTCCGGCGATAGTCGCGAGAAGTCAGCATCCACAATCAACTGGATTTTCCACCCGCACCGCTCGCCAAGGTAATCCACCAACCACTGCAACGCATCGAGCAAACCTAAATCATCCAGCAAAGACGGCCGCAGATCATGTGAGAGCCGCCGTAGGTCATCCAGCGTCTTTTCGGTCAACAACTTGATCTGCCGCAGCCCACGGCGAACGACTTGCAACGAGGCAGGCACTTTCTCTTCCAGCATATCCAACCCGATCAACATGCCGGATAAGACTTGGCCGACCCCGTCGTGCAACTCGCGGGAAATACGCGCCCGCTCCTCTTCGAGCACGTTGGTCAATCGCATGGAGAGCCGTCGTAGCGCCGTTTTTTGCGACGACACCTGAGAAAATAGATTGGTATTATCAATGGCAATCGCCAACTGATTGGCAATCCCCACGGCGATTTTAATGTCGCGTGAGGTAAACTGACGGGGCGTTGCCGAATTATGCAGCCCCATCAATCCGATGACATCGCTCTTGGCGACCAATGGCACTAACAACCAACCACTCAAGTCAGGTCCGCCCACGCCCGACACGCCCAACGGCAGACTGTGAGCCATCACGTCCACAACTAGCGGCTCGCGCCGACGCAACACATCGGCCAGCACGTGCGCCTGCCCCATCTGGACACGCATCGAGCGAAATTCACGCTCTTGCGCCGGCGACAAGCCGCGCATGCGAGTTGCGTAAACGGTCCTCTTGGTCGGCTCGCGCAGCAACACCACAAATTGATTGCAGCCCAGCAGTCGCGGCGTAATCTCCGACGCTATGCTCAACAGATCATCCAAACTGGTAAACTGGCTCAGGCTCTCGGCCACCCGCAGCAGCGAGGTGGAAATTTCCGCCTCTTCCTTTTGTCGTTCGTAGAGCCGTGCATTTTCAATGGCAATCGCCGCTTGGCGACTCAACCCTTGCAGCATCGAAAGATCATCGGCCGTGAGGCTATCCGACCCCGGTCTGTTACCCACCGCCAACACACCGATGAAATGGCCGGCCGTGTCAATGATCGGCGTGCAGATGCAGGACTTCAGTTGAAACGTCATCCGCTCCTCATTTGTGGGCAGCGTATCAGCATCGGTATCCGCGCAGAAGTAAGCGTGTCCCGTAGCCCACACGTGCCCGACAATTCCAGCCTGACGTGACCATGTGACTTCATGTGAGACCCACTGCTGACCATCCCAGTACTCGCGCAACGTGAGCGCGTGATCTTCCAGCAGCGCGACAAATCCGGTTTCAGCGTTGGCCAGCGCCGTGGCCCGCACCACGATGCGCCTGAGCAGCTCACTCAGTTCCAACTCCGAGGTAATGTCTTGCGCGAAACTGAGCAATGCTGACAATTGCCGGATCATGCGCCCGTTCTCTAATTTCAGGCGCTGCTTCTCCAGCACGCCATTGACCGTTGAGATTAACTGATTGGGTCGAACCGGCTTCTCAACAAATGCCATCACGCCACGTTCCAGCGCCTCCAACGCGCTTTTCAACGTGGCATAACCGGTGATGATGACGACTTCCGTCTTGGGAGAATACTGCTTCAGATGCTCGACGAGATCCATCCCGTGCATGTCGGGCAAATTCAAATCGAGGAGCACCAGATTACAAAAGCGACGCTGCACTTGTTCGATTGCGTCGGCAGCGCGCCCGGCGGTGTCTACAGAAAACCCACCGCTCTGCAAAATTTCTGCCAACGTGCGAGCGACAAGCGGCTCATCATCAACAACAAGAATGTGCGGCGTCACACTCATGCGTACATTACCTCAAACCCCTCTTGGCGGCGCACAGATTACCCCAACCCACTGCCAATCGGCAAGCCGAAAGCGTCATTTTACGCTCCACCAGCGCCGGCTGACTCACGCTCGTTGAAACGACTTGAACGACCATCACAACAACGACCATCACAACCACCGCCATGATACTCATGGCTCAGTGGCCAGAGTACCAGAGTGAACGAACCGGCAAAACCCGTACCAAAGTTGAACGATCCTCGCCTCTCATCAATCTGTGTGAGGAAAACACTGAATCTGTGTGTGTTGGCTGCCGAGCAGGACTAGCTCAACGCTATCGGCAACAAACGACCAAAATTGCAAGACTGAAAAATGGTTTTCAGGGCTGGAACAGATGTCGCTCGCGGCTCGTGACCGGTCAGGCTCACGCACGTGGGTGAACGATGACCGGTCACGAGAAATTGGTTAACGAGTTAGACTAAACGGCGCGTCGCTTCGATCGTGAATAGTTTCGTCATCGAGGCTGATCACCTCAATGAGGCAGTTGGCAGTAGCCAGCCCGTTTGGCTTCCAGGATACTGAGCCGGTGTTAGGAATACTCCTGAAGATCGTCCGATATGTGCGGCCACCGTCGCGCGACAAGCGAACCATGACATTGCCAGCAAGACCGGTTGAGACCCATTGAATCGTCTGCTGGCGCCCTAGCTTCCACTGCTCGCCGCCATTGGGCGAGACCACACGCAAGGATTTCGGCTCAACGATGGTGAACACAGCATCGCTGCTGTCGTTGACCGAGAGCGTCGTGGCGCTGCTGATGCGGATGACCGCTCGGGTCGTCGGCGTGCCGCTGACCAGCCACGTCTCTTCTCCATCGTTGAGCACACCACTCATCAGCGGCGCAAATTGACGGCCACCATCGCGCGACAGCTCGATATTGACCGGCCCTGTGAGATTGCTCGATGACCAACGAATCGTGACCGTCTCGCCAACGCGCCACTGCTCGCCGCCATTGGGCGCCACAACACGCAGCGAGGGCGCCGGCGGCGCTGCCGCGGATTCAAATGCCCCAATGTCAGGCGCCCGACCATGAAACTCGCCAAGATAAACCGGATCGCCTTGCGACCAGCGAATCGCCCGGGCGAACGTCAGCGTGTCGCGCTCGATATTGACATCAACAACTTCAACAGGCGGATTTGAGCCAATTTTCACTTGATCGCCAGCCACCAAACCAAACCCATTGGTGAAGTAGGAAGCATCCTCCACAGAAACGACTGTCCCATTGCCACCTGTCTTTGTCCACGTCAACGGCACGGCCGCATCAATGCCGGGAGAACCGTCTCGCAGACGATAGTTGCCGGCCGCTTTATCAACAAAGAGCGGCTCGGCCTCCAGATTGTCACGCACGAACTGGGAATAGCGTTGCTGATAGTGCCCGATGCGTTGCAGGCCATCCAGGCTCACCACATTCATCAACGGGCGTTGATTGACCACGTTCCCTGCTACCATGTATGAACGATAAAACGATTCGCCAAATTGCCGATCAGGGAAGATGTAAAAGAACAATTGATGCTTCTGCGCATTGGTACGGCAGATAATGTTGTTCTTAAGCACATTGTCGCTGATGTTCACCTGCGATTGGCCCCAATTGGTGATCATCACGCCGCTGGCGTGGGGATTGCTTTCATCCGTGCCGTTATCCACAAACGTGTTATGGTAGACCCGATTGCCATAGGGGTTCGGGGCATCGGCCCAGCCGTTGATGATCACGCCCATCCGCTCATTTTCCACCAGCACATTGCGTCGAAAGATGGTCTCGGCCGATCCAATCTGTACGCCGGCGCCGCCTTTAGCCCCATCGGCGCCGATGCGGCAACGAACGAATGTGTTGTACTCGATCAGATTTCGTCGAGCAATGAACTCTTCACCGCGCGCCCACGGTGGATTGACGCGCCAGACCATGTCAATGCCCTTATGCCAGGCGTTCTCGAAGTAATTATTCCGAATCACATTGTAGGACGTGTCTATCCCCAACAACGCATGGCCGCCATTGATGAAGCGATTACCTTCAATCAACGTGCAATCGGCTCCCCGACTGAGCCGAACAGCATCGCCCCATGCTTGCTCGTCACCCGGCGCATAGCGGTCGCCCCAATTACGAAATTCATTGTTGATCAGCCGATTGTAGACCGAGCCGTTATACAGATAGAGGCCCGCATAGTAGGGCGTGTAGCCGTTCCCGATGAATGTGTTGCCGATAATCTCGTTGTAACTTCCGTTTTGGATCTCACCCCACGCCCCGGTAGGATTTTGGAACGTGATCCCTTGCACCGTGATGTAGGATCGCTGGATGAGATTTAACAACAACTCAACGCCTTCGATGATGACCGTCTGCCCTTGAGCAGCGCGGTAGGTGATCCGCGCTTGAGCCGTCCCCGACACGACCGGCGCAATCGGTTCACGATAAACCCCTGCCTGGATAATCACCGTGTCACCCGGCTGAACCAACGCGTTGGCTTGGGCTATGGTGCGCCAGGCCCGGCCGGGCGATTTGCCATCGTTAGTGTCCCGGCCATTGCGCGCGTCAACGTAGTATGTGACAGGCGTACGGGCCTCAACCGGCCTCATCACGCTCAAACCAATAGCCATCTGAAGACCGATTAAAAAGAGAACCGTCAGGCGTTGTAGCAGGTGCGCTCTCGGATTTCGTTGACCATGACCCACCATGTTCACCTCACCAAATCTGTTTTTGTTTCAACGCTCCTCATGACGAATGAGGAACCATCCAAGGCGCAACTGACGTGCCGTATAAACGCCACGGCCCCCACCAGAGGCGAATTCCTCGGCAACGTGTTGACCAACTTAATACTTGCTTTGCAGCCCAGCCAAGTGCGGCTCAACAGGAGTGGTTTCATCCATGAAAAGATAATTTCAACGAGATTGAGACAGGCCGTAGAGGCAATTCGGGGTCCGTGATTCGTAGTCCACGATCCGTGAGACGTGCAGAGCCGCTGATTAACCACGCAATAGGGTGAGTCTCCAAGATATAAAACATTACGTTGCTTCCTCCAACTCATCAGGCAAACGATACAAGACGTGGCCGATGCCTTCCGCGCTCAAATCGCATGTTCTTAATTCCTTCTCGTGTTATCGTTCACCAGGGTTTCCCGGTAGTGACGACTGACTGACTGAACAGGCGATGTGCAGATACCAGTGGCGTGCGCCCCAGGGTGAAATGGTTTGCAAACCGCTCTAAAACTGCACCCGGTAGCGCACGGTCACACTGCGGCCTGGCCCGTCAATGCCCCAGCCGGGGCTGCGATGGCTTTTGTCGCCGATGTTCTCGAAATCAATTGAGATTTCGTGGTTCTCTTTGAGGCGGAACCCACCGCGAACGTTGATCAGACCGTAGCCGGGAATGGCGCGAAACAGAGGAGCCGACTCAACACCGACGCCAAGGACACGGTTTTGCACTTGAGCCAACGTCTCGCCGGTAGGTATGAGTATGCCGCCTGCTGAGCCGCACTGGCCCGTCGTGCCCGGCGTAGTCAGTCCGCGCACGCACGCGCCCCGTCGGAAGAAGTTCTGAATGCTCGTGCGCGAGCGGGTTGCGCCGGTGCGACGATCCGAGAGGTCAAGCGATGACAGTCGAGTCTGGCGGCCAGCCAGTGTCGAGTACGCTTCGACCCAGTACCGTTTGCCCTGTGGTTGGTAGCGCAAGCGTAGAAAGCCGACTTGCGGCGGGATACCGGCGCCGCCAAGGTTCGGCGGTGCGCCCGTCTTCTTGTCCTCAGCGCGTACATAAGAGTAGTGGCCGCTGAAGGTCCAGGGGTCAGCTAAGCGCAGGTTCAGTTCATACTCCACCCCCTTCATCCGCGTTGCGCCGAAGTTCACCTGCACTAGCACGGGCGCAGGCGAAAGTGGAACGAAGACCGCGCCGCTGGGTAGTTGCCGCTCGATCACTTGACTGCCCAGACGCAAGCCCACAGCGCCCGGCGGAAGGATGAGCGTTTGTCGGACGATCGTGTCGTTGTAATCTATCAGATAGCCGGTCAAGCTCGTGTCAATGCGGCCCCTGCGATAATGCACTCCGACGTCGAAATTGTTCGTCGTCTCCGATGACAGCGGCGAGACGGGGATGCCGGTCGAGACCGCACTCTCGTCAGCCGTGCTGCCTATCATTGCGTTCAATCCAATCACGTCCGTTGCCGCCACCTGGTAGCCTACGCCGACCAAGCCAAGTGAGCCGAGGGCGGTGATGTTGGGCGGGCGAAAACCCCGGCTATAGTTGAACACGACGTTAAGGCCATCGGCGACAGTCGTCACAGCGCCAATCCGCCCAGACCAATCAGCAGCTCGCAGCGAATCATCAGGGAAGAGCGGTTGGCCTCGAACGACAGGAGCATTGGCAGCACGCGATCGGTAGGAAGCAACGTTGTAACGTAACGCTCCGCTCAACCGCACGCGGTTGGGAACGGCTTCATAAGAGTCTTGCACGAAGAGTCCCGCCAGGATGTAACGAGCGCCGTTCGGAACTCGAGGGCGCACGAGCGTCACGGCTCTCGTTGCCGGCTCGAAAGAGAATGATGGCGCGTTGACATGATCGCGGTAGATGTCCCCGCCAATGAGGAACGTGTTGCGGCGTGTGGCGTGTTTGTCGAGGAAGAAATTGAACCCGAATGAGCTGGTGCGCTCGCGGTCATGGGTGATCGCCGCCAGCGGATTCCCCTGTCCGCCCTGGTTGACTCGCTCCTCGCGTTGACTGTTGTAAGAGACCGTCAATGAGCCGTTGTCGAAGAAGCCGACGCCCTGCTTGAAGTAGCGGAGATAGCCGAAGTCGAGCATCAGGTTGCGCAGGTCGGCTACAAGGTTGCCATCGCCGCCGAGTAATTGGTCGTACCGTTTGCCGCCATCCTGCTGCCCGCGCGAATAGTGGAGACTCAGTTGCTGGTCACTCCGTGGCATGTACATGAGGCGCATCATGCCGCCGTAATATGTGAAGGCTGTGTCGGGGAGCCTCTCCTGGCCCATAATGTTCGACGGCAGCCCAAGAAACCGCGTGATCGCCGAATGGCTGTCAATACCGCCGCCGGGCCTGAGCGTGTTGATGCGACGGCTGCTCATGTTGGCCAGTAAGCCGAAGCGACGCGTGCCGTAGCTGAGTAGTGTATTGCCGCCGAAGGACAGGTCGGCGCTGGTGAAGAAGCTATTGAACTCGCCGCGCAGCGTGGGTGAGTCCAGACTGATCTCGGGCACGCGCGAGACCAGATGCACCACGCCGCCAAGCGAATCCGCGCCGTACTGCGCGCTGTTGGTGCCTCGCAAAACTTCGACGGCGCCAAGCGGCGTCGGATCGTTCAAATTAAAGAACGTGTTGATGCCGCCGCGCTGCGTGGACTGCGTGAAGCGGACGCCGTCAATGTAAACGCCGACTTCTGTCAGGCCGCGCACGACCACTGCGCCGATGGTCGGACTGGTACGCTGAAGCGAGACGCCGACCTCCTCATCAGCCACTTGCGCGAGCACGGCGGTGGTGCGCTGCTGGATGCTACGCTCAGAGATCACGTTGACCTGCTGTGGAACGCGCTCCCGGTCTTGCGCTAGGCCTGTCTCGGCGGTGATGGTGATCTCTTCGGTGACGCGGCCCACTTCGAGCATCACGTCCACCTGAGCAACCGCTCCTGGGGCCACGACGACAGGCAGGCGGCGTTGATCGAACCCCACGCGCGTAACGCGAATCTCATAAGCGCCCGCCTGCACATCCACGAAGCGAAAGACGCCGGCTGCATCTGACTCGGTCGTGCGCAAGACAGCTTGCTGAGCGTTGAGCAGGAACACCCTCGCCTGAGCTACCACTGCGCCAGAAGCATCGGTTACCGTGCCGGTGATGCTGCCGAGCAGGCTCGGTGAGGACTCGGTTGAGCGCGCCACGGCGTCAGAGGTCGTCACGAAAATCACGCACAAGCATACGACCAAACGTTTCCAATCAGAGCTTGCTTCTCGCATCGTCCATCTCCCGAAAATCCCTGAGAGCGCACGCGCGGTGCTTCGTCAGGGCCCGCTTGCAAGGGCACTACCAGATTTGCTTAGTAGCACGCCGTCGCTCATGGAGGATTTCCCGGAATGAAGAATTCGTTTCGCCCCAACGAGGGCGCGTTGCGCCGTTGGCAACGAAGCAATAGCAATGGTCATGATTACAGCGGGAAAATCGCGCACCATGCTCGCCGGTCAAACCACATTGTCGCCAGACACGGCCTGCCACATGCAAAAAACAACCAAATAAATCAACTGGTCCTTGCACGCCGCAGATGGTAGAACAGAGAGCAAGAGAAGATCAATGCCTGCTGCTACGCGGTGCTAACGACAATGGGCAGGCCAACGGTCTTGCCCTCACCAAGATGGTGACTACGGCTGGAGCTACTGAGTCGGTGGTGGTCCCGCTTCCCTGTCATAGAGTTCCGCGCTGGCTAACGCACCGTTGCCGCCGGCGACGAGCACTTGGCCGTTGGGCAGCAGCGTCGCCGCGTGGTTCAGCCGCACTTTTCATCCGTCACGACGTGCTGTCGCGCATGGACGATCCCCGAACCGTTTTGTTTGAGACCCGTCTTTATGGCCTCACCTTGAGGTGATGCAAACATCAAAAACATTCCAGGAAAAATTTCGCAGTGACGTGCCCCTTCAGCCGCGCTCCCTGAAACCGCGGCTTGGCTTTCAGCTCAGCCGGCACGGCAGGATGCTCGGTGGCGAGCCCTTGTCATCAACCAAGATTTCATGAACAATCTCAGGCCACCATCAGTTCACAATGAGCACGCACGATGAAGTAGTCATCTGCTGAGATGAGCCGCTTGGCGCAACCGGTCAATATGACGAGCACAACCGATCAACCAGATCGTTTCATCGTTGGCGGCAATTGGCGCATCATTCAATATGGCCAGAATTTTGGCGCTAATGCATGGTTTCCTGAAGGCAACGGTGTGGCTCGTCATCGAGACGTGGTGCTCATGGAACTAGAAGCATTGCGGCAGGTCGGCATCCAGTTGGTGCGCGTCGGCCTGCTTGATGACGGTCGCACCCTGTTGGACGACGACGCACGAGTCGTAGGCTACGACGACATCTTCCGCAACGATGTTCGCTTGTTTCTGGAGCTGGCGCAGGCCGCCCGCATGCAGGTGGAATTCTTTCTGTTGGATTTTCTCGTGGCCGCCAAGCCGCTGCGAACTGGCGATGTCCTGATGCAAGGTCGGCCGCAGCTTTTTCTTGACCAGTCACGACGACGGCAGTTCATCAGCGATTTCCTCAGACCATTCCTGCGGGAGTTTGGCAATCATCCAACGCTCTTTGGTCTTGACATCATCAACGAGCCGGAATGGCTGATCAGTCAAGACGAAGGTGGTGGATGGGAATTCGTCAGTCATGCCGACAGGCAAGCCCAAGAGCCGCTGCCGGCCCGACAGGTCAAGGAGTTCATCAGCGAGTGCATCGCTACGATCCGCGCGTTGGCTCCGACTCAGTTGGTAACTGTCGGCATTTCGGGCGTGCTGATTCCGCTGATTGCCGACCTCGACCTCGATTATTTCGCGCCTCATCATTATCCGTGGATGGGCGATTTCCGAAACATTCTCGACGCGCTGCCGGAAGGAAAACCGTGGTTGCTGGAAGAATACCCGACTCACAACGCGCCGATGAGTCTGACTGACTATCTTGATAGTGTGTGGGAGATGGGTGGCTCTGGCGCGTTGATGTGGAATTTGACGCCGGGCATTGACGAGTACACGTTTCCTCACGAGCGACAAGAAGCCATCTGGGCCGAACTGAGAAATTGGATCGCGTCATAACCCATGCAACAGCGCCGCGCACAGCAAACAGGGGCAATCTCATCCTGATAGTTGCTGCGCAATAGCCACCACAGCATGCAACAGCGCCGCGCGCGGCAAGCAGGGGCGATGGTATGTCCCTGTCGCACGAATGTTGCGCTCGCTACTGTGGCACCGGTTCAACAAATGTTGCGTGTTGATGAGCCGGTTCCCTGCCGGACGCTTGTTGCACGGGTTCGCGTTTACATCTTGCCTTGATCCGGTGAGGCTTTCCAGCCGCGCCACACGCCATTGGCGTTCATGATGTTGACCCACAATTTGTCATCCATGCCGCGCACAAACAGGTAGAGCTGATTGTTGAACACGGAGACGGTCGGCGCTGATGGCGTTCGGCCTTGACCGGGGACTTCGCGCCAGCCGCTCCATTGAGTACCGTCTGCGGTCATATTCATGTAAACGCCATTGTTGGCGCCGCGCATGAAGACATAGAGTCTCCTATTGAATTCGATGGCCACCGGCTCAGAGTACGATTGCGCATCACCGGTCAGTTGTTGCCAGCCGCGCCACTGATCGGTCCGATCCAGCATGTTGGAGTAGATGAGATTGTCGTTGCCTTTGGCAAAAACGTACAGTTGACCGCCAAATAACACGCTGGCCGGAGCTGACGTCATCGTGAGAGAGACCGTCGCGCCCGGCCCGACGATTGGACCTTTGCCCGGACCCGGCGCCGGCCCGACAATGACCGGTGTGCCTGGCGCGGATGGAGCTCTCCACTCCTGCACGAACACGCCGTCATCAGTGCCGCGCACGAGCACGTAAACGAGATCGTTGATCAAGGCCGCCGTCGGCCCTGAGGTTGTGCGCCCCTGGCCGGGTAGCTCTGACCAACTCGACCATTGATTACCAGACCAGCGCGCCGTCATGATCGCGTTATTGGGGTCACGAATGAACACATGCAGGTCATTTCCGACACGCAGCATGGCCGGAGCAGACGGCGTGCGCGCTCCGCCCGGCACGGGCGTCCACGCGCTCGAAGGCGTCGAACCAGCGCCTGGCCCAGCGCCCGGTTGGATGATCCCGACAATCTGCCGCCAGAGGTCAGCCCAGCGATTTTGCTCAATCGTCGTCATCCAGAGCGTATCGTCGGTGCCGCGCACCAGCACGTAGACGTTGTTGTTGATAGAAGCAACAGCCGGGGCCGACAACGTGCGCCCCTGGCCGGGCAGTTCACGCCAGCCAGCCCACGTCGTGCCACGCGTCAATGAATTGGCCCAGATACCATCGTTGTCGCCACGCGCCATCACGATCAGATCACGACCATAACTGATGGCCGCCGGCCCCGAACGCATGCGCCGAGACTCAGGAATCTCTTGCCACGTTTGCACAAATCCACTCTGACCAACCGTCGTGTGGTAGAGGCCACCATTACGACTGCGAATCAAGACAATCACGTTGCCATTGTAATAAACAGCCGCCGGCTCGTCCGTGGTGCGCATGTTGCCGGGCACTTCTTGCCAGGTAGACCACTGCCGACCGGCGCGCATCAGGTTGTAATAAATGCCATCATTCGTGCCGCGAGCAAATACATACAGATCGTTGCCAGCAGCCACTGCGGCCATCCCGGCCAGCGTTTTCGCCTGACCGGGAACCTGCGTCCATGAAGGCATCGTGATGATTTGCGCTGTGGAACGCGCTGTGATGAACAACGTCCACACAATCAGACACAGAGACAAAAGAACAGATTTTTTCATGAGAAAGCTTCCTCCCCTCGAAAAGATGTGTAAAGCCGTTAAGCCAAATTCCTATTCCTAAAGATGAGCCGCTGCGACTCGTTGATCGCGAAACTGAATGATTTGCTCGAACGTGCGCTTGATATTGTCCGCTGTGATGACGATCAGATCATCCTTGCGGCCTTTACTCAGAGCATAGGCCACCGCCTGGACCTCATCAAGCACAATTTCGATGGCTGCCGGATCATGCCCGGCGGCAATAGCCGCTTGCTGCATGATGCCGGCCACCTCGCCGACGGCTCGCCCACGCCGATCGTCATCTTCTTTGATGATGAGCCAGTCGAACGCTTGACCGGCAACACGTCCCATCGCTTCGATGTCCACATTGCGGCGGTCGCCCGGCGCCGCCACCACGCCGATGCGTCGCCCCACGTTAAGTTTGGCAATGAATGAAGCGACGTTGCGATAAGCGGCCGGATTGTGCGCATAATCCAACAACACATGAAAATCGCCAACCTGCTCCAGATTGAGCCGGCCCGGCGACAAATAAAAATGCGTATCAAACGTTTTCAAGCCGGCGCGAATATCGTCAATGCTGATTTTGGATAGATGCGCTGCTAAGGCTGCAACCATCGCGTTGGCCACATTGAACATGGCGCGGCCATTGAACGTGGCAGGCACCGAATTCAGGTTGATGACGGGAACTTGATGCTTGCCGTGGTGAATGACGATCGAATGCTCATGCAGCGTGGCGCCAATGCCACCGCGTTCGACATGACGCTGCCACACCTCGTTGGTCGGATCAAGCGAGAAATAACACAACTGCCCGCCTGCCCGGTCGGCCAGATTGACGAGATACGGGTCTTCAGCGTTCAGAATGGAATAACCATCAGGTCGAACGACTTCCACCACGACCGATTTGACGTGGGCTAAATCCTCCAGCGTTTCCACGCCACGCAGACCCAGATGGTCTTCCGAGATGTTAGTGATGATGCCGATGTCGCATGAATCGAATCCCAATCCGGCTCGCACAATGCCGCCGCGAGCTGTTTCCAACACAGCAAAATCAACGGTCGGATCGCGCAGCACCATCTGGGCTGACCAGGGGCCGGTCAGATCGCCTTGCAAAATGCGCTTGCCATCAATATACAACCCGTCAGTCGTTGTCAGGCCCACTTTCCTGCCAGCCATTTTCAGGATGTGCGCCAGCATGCGCGCTGTTGTCGTCTTGCCGTTGGTGCCGGTGATGGAGACGATAGGAATTCGGCTGGGCGTGCCAGGCGGATAGAGCATATCGAGCACAGCGCCGGCCACATCACGCGGTTGACCGACGGTCGGATGGACGTGCATGCGGAATCCTGGTCCAGCGTTGATCTCGCAAATAGCGCCGCCGGTCTCCTCAAGTGGTTTGCTGATGTCAGTGGTCAACATATCCACGCCGGCAATATCCAAACCGATGACGCGGGCTGCGCGCCGTGCAATTTCGATATTGGCGTAGTGAATATCATCGGTGCGATCAATCGCCGTGCCGCCGGTGCTGATGTTGGCCGTGTACTTCAGATAAACGATCTGACCGCTCGGCGGCACTGAATCGAGCGTGTACCCTTGTTCGGCCAGGATGCGGTGAGATTCTTCGTTGATGAAAATTTTGGTCAACGGCTTTTCGTGTCCTTCGCCGCGCAACGGGTTTTTATTTTCGATCTCCACCAGCTCGTGCACCGTATGCTGGCCATCCCCGACAACATGGGCTGGCACGCGCTCGGCGACGGCGACGACTTCGCCATTGATCACCAACACGCGATGATCGCGGCCATGAATGAACTGCTCGACAATGACCTCGTCGGCATAATCGCGGGCGCGCTCGAAAGCGGCTCGCACCTCTTCAACACTCTTCAAGTTGATGGCCACGCCTTTCCCATGATTGGCATTGAGCGGCTTAACGACCAATGGGAAGCCCAACTCGACGGCTGCCTGCACGGCGTCCTCGACGCAATCCACCACGCGCCCTTTGGGCACGGGCAAGCCGACATCTTCCAGCAATCGTTTCGTCAACGCCTTATCGCTGGCCATATCGGTGGCGATCAAGCTGGTGTTCGATGTGACGGTCGCTTCAATGCGCTTCTGATATTTCCCATAGCCAAGCTGAACCAGGTTCCGCTCATTCAATCGCAAGATGGGAATGTCGCGTTCTTTGGCTTTGTCAATGATTGCTTGCGTGCTAGGGCCATAGGCCACGCGGTCCAAGATGCGACTCAACTGGGCCAGCTCTTCGGCAAAATCCAACGGCGTGCCGTAAACCAGATGCTCGACAATGCGAACGGCCAGTCGTCCGGCGGCCAGACCGACTTTCTCTTCGATGTAAGAGTAGATCACGTTGTAAACGCCGCGTTGCTCCGTCGAACGCGCCTTGCCATAGCCAACCGGCGTGCCGACCAAACACTGCAACTCAAGGGCGAGATGCTCAACGATATGACCGGCCCACGTGCCTTCGCGCAGCCGCGTGATGAACCCGCCGGGCACACCCTCTGAACAGCGATGCTCGTACAGCGACGGGATCATCTGGATGAGCCGGTCGGTAAACCCTTCGATGGTATTGGACGGTCGCTCTTCCAAATCTTCGATGTCCAGCACCAGCCGGATGACCGGCTTCAGGCTGTAGACATTCGGGCCGCGATACACCTGCGTCTCTAGGATTTTCATGGCCTTACTCCTTGAAGATCACCTGCCGACGTTGCAGATCGAATCGTCCGCCATGCACCAACGTGTGCAACCGGAGATTGGCAAACGCCAGCGGACTGCGATCCGGCGTGGTGCCCAAATTGACCGATCGCACTTGGCTCGTGTCTATCAGCGTGACCGTGCCGCGCCCAATGACCGACAACTGGCCATCGTTGACCACAGCCGCCGTGTCTTCATCAACGCCAACGCCGAGCATCTGCGGAAACGAGATAACGGCAGCAATCAACCGCCCCAAACGTTCGCGCTGATGGAAATGTTGATCAATCAGCAACGACCGTGTCAGCCCTAGCCCTTGAGCAATTTTCGCCATCCCGCTGCGAGCCAGGCTGCCACGCCCGCCGCTGGCAATCATCGGATCGCTCAACGCAGCAGCGCCAGCGCTCGTGCCGGCAATGACAGCACCACGCGCATACGCCGCCTCAATGGCGCTGAGCGCCCGCGTGCCATGCAGAATCCGAACGATTTTGCTTTGATCGCCACCGGTCATGAAGATGCCTGTGGAAGAAGCCAGCTCCTTAGCGACATCAGGCAGATCCGCTTCCTCATGATTGAACAGCGGCAGCACGCGTACAATGCGCGCGCCCAGCTCGCTGAAAATCTGCTGGTAGATGGCTCCACTGTCATGATTCTCCGACGCGCTTGGTAAAATGCTCAGCCTGGCGCGTGGCCCGCCACTCAATTGAACGAACATGCGCAGGATGACTTTCTGCTCAAATTTATCTTCGGCGCCGCCGATCAACATGAGCGTGCCTTGTTGTGGCGCGGGACGCTTACTCTTCATGCATGCTCACATGGTTGCTTCACAGCGTGATGCTTGGCTGAGAGCGAGCCATTCTAGTGAAGGATGCCAGAGCGCGTCAAGCAATCGAGCTTGCGGTAAGCACAATGCCCGTTTCGCTCGCACGTACGTTGAGTCTGAATTGGCATCGGCTGCGCATCAGCATTCTGACCGCCGTTCCTTTGCGCGTATGGTAAGCCAGAATTCGCCTCCATCGCGCATTAGCATTCTGATCGCCGTTCCTCTGCATGCAATGCCCTTTATCACATTCAGGCATCCGAACACCTACCGCTCGGCGAGCAAGTGTCGCGCGATAATCATGCGCTGAATCTCCGACGTCCCTTCGCCGATTTCGCCCAGTCGCGCATCGCGATAGAGTCGCTCAACGGCATACTCGCTGATGTACCCATAACCGCCATGAATCTGCAATGCCCAATCGGCGCACTTCTTGGCCGTTTCCGAAGCAAAGAGCTTGGCACACGAAGCGAGCATATTGACATCTTTGCCTTGGTCATATTCCCAAGCCGCACGCAAAATCATCAGCTCGGCTGCGTCCAGCTCGGCTTTCATCTCAGCGAGCTTGAAGCTGATCTCTTGAAATGCAATGAGTGTCGCGCCAAACGCGCTGCGCTGCATTGCATAGGCGAATGCTTCATCCAAACAAGCCTTGCCAATGCCCAGACAAAACGCCGCCATGCCGATGCGATAATTGACCAGCGACATCATTGTCTGCTGAAAGCCTTGACCTTCGACGCCAACCAGATTCTCGACCGGCACGCAACACTCGTCAAACACCAATTCGCCCGTCGGCGAACCGCGCACGCCCAGCTTGCGCATCGGCTTGCCGCGAATGAACCCCGGTGTGTCGGCGTCCACCAAGATCAAGCTCATCCCTTTGCGTCCAGCTTTCGGATCGGTCACGGCTAACACCAAGACAACATCAGCAATCGGACCGTTGGTGATGAACATCTTCGATCCCTTGAGCCGGTAATGATCCCCGTGCTTCTCCGCGCGCGTTTGAATGGATGCCAAATCCGAGCCGGCATTCGGTTCGGTCAAAGCGAGCGCGCCGATCCATTCCATGTTGATCAACTTGGGCAAGTATTTTTGCTTTTGCTCCGGTGTGCCGAATCGCAAAATCGCCGTGCCGCACAGCCCGACACTCGCGCCGACCGACAGCATCGTGGCCGGACATGCTTTGGCCAGCTCAATCATCGCCAGCGTACCGGTCAGCGTATCAGCGCCGCTGCCGCCATACTCTTCAGGGAATGTCAGGCCCGGCAGTCCAAATTCGGCCAACGCTTTCAAACTCTCCGGACGCAACCGGCCAGTCTGATCAACCTGCATCGCATACGGCGCGACCTCTGCTTGAAGAAATTGCCTAAGGCTTTTCAGAAACTGTTGCTGTTCGTCAGTGAGACTGAAATCCATAATCGTGATCCGTGATTCGTGATCCGTGATTCGTGACCCGTGATTCGTGATCCGTGATTCGTGGTCCGGGGCTCGTGATCCGGGGTCCGTGATTCGTGAGGAATGCCTGCGTTGAGCCAACCACCAACCATTGTCTACTCTCTAATGTCCACTGTTCACTCTGCAATGTCCACCGTCCACTCTCCAATGTCCACTGTTCACTGTCCAATGCCCACTCTCCAATGTCCACCGTCCACTACCACCGACCACTGACTACCCGTCCACTACTCCTTCGTGTATTCATAGGTGCACTCAATGCTGGCTGCCGTTTCATTCCAGGCATTGAGCGCCTTCATCAGTTGCATGATCATCAGCTTGCTACCCTCGATTTGATAGTGGGGGGATGTGAGCGCACGCAATGGCGAGATGTTGCCTTTATTCAACTCGGCGCTCATGTCATAGGTCGCAGTTGCACGCATGACCCATTTGGTATCAAAGGGAGCCTGCCGCAACTCAGTCCAGGGAGTCTTTTGCGCTTCATAAGACCATTCGACCGGTTGGCCATCCTTGAATTTCCACACAACCAGCCGATCCTTTCCATCGGGACAATCATAAATGCGGAATCCAAAGACGCCGTTGAGCCGACGACCGTCTTGCGCAAATTTTTCACTCGCTTTCAATCTCTTTTCCACTTCGGCGACCCATGCTCTGGTGTAGTACTTGAACATGTTTTGAGCCTCCTTGCTGTCGGACGTGTGATTGAACGAGCCGGCATTGTATCACACCGTTGCCGAGTGAGAACATCCTCTAAACCGGATGGCTGATGACATTGTGGCCATGCCAGGCTGATGTTAGACTGTTGGGGCTATTAAGGCCGAATGCCTCGTAGCCACAACGGAGAGGATGAGCCATGAAGGGATGCCCGACATGCCAGCGCCTGTTCCCAAGCGTTTACAAAGTCTGCTTGATTGACGGCACACCACTGATCGAGCAGAATGGACCTGCGCAGAAAGAGGCACCCGCCAGAGCGCCGACCGAACCGCCGCTGCGAGCCAGCATTCCGACACCACCGGAGCGGCTTGCCAGATGGGCACAGAACGACGCATGGCCGCAGGTAAAATCCCGTAGATGGCTTTGGTGGGCGGCGCTCGCTGGCGCGGCAGTGATGGCAGCTCTGGTGATCTACGTCGCAGTCTGGCCTATGCTGATTGAAAGGCGCTTCTACGCGGCATTAGAGCAGGGACGGTTGGTGACGCCGGAAGGCAACAGCGCCTACGAGCTGTATCAACAACTGAATCGCCGAAAACCGAACAGCCCGATGATTGCCCAAGCGCACGCCCGTACATTGCCACTGGTGAAAATCAAAGGCGACGAAATTTTTCAACGCTGGTACAAGGAAGCCAAAGCCTCCGACGACGATTGGACCACGGCACAGAAACTCTATGACTGGGCTGCCCAGATGGACCCTCACGACAGTCATTGGCAGGCTCGGCGATACTATTGCCGAGGTCAGATCGCCTTTCGGGCACAGCGAGACGCCGAGGCAATCGAGGCATACCAACAAGCCATCAACTACGAACCTCAGTGGAGTTTGCCTTACAACAGTCTGGGCGTACTGCATGCACGTCGGCGGCAGTTCGATACAGCAATCAGGTGGTACACACAAGCAGCCGCCTATGACCCAACATGGTCGTTTCCCCATAGTAATCTAGCCACGGCGTACATGGCTTTGCAGCAATACGACAACGCTGAGGCCGCTTTGCTGAAGGCCATCGCGCTGGATGATGCTCGCCCATTGCCGCATCTGCGATTGAGCGAAGTGTACGAAAAGCAAAATCGGTTGGCCGATGC
>JANWZE010000022.1 GCA_025054955.1 Blastocatellia bacterium
CCTGCCCACACCGACAACAATAATAATACGCCTGCTCGCAGCTGAAGCGGCCAAACCCACTGAAGACCGGCCGTCGGGCATACCGCGTGATCTGCACGGCCAGTGCCGCCAGCAACGTCACCGACTGCGTCTCCAACCACAACAGCGTCACTTTCTGCTGATCTTGATTTTCCAACGCCGCTGCCAAGCGCTTGATCATTCCTCGCTCAGTGGCATGATTATCGCTCGTAGTTGTTGTTCCATCGGGTAACCTCCTGAAAGTTTCTTAAATGAAATTGGTAGGTTAGCCGATCTTTTGGTTTTTCTCTTTACCAACTTTCACTTGTCGCACCGTTTAACTTGATATGTTCTTGTCAATTAGCCTAATCGGATGGTATCATCTGCCCTCATTATAATCACGTTCACAGAGGTGGAAGCATCTTCTTGGGAAAGAACTAAATGCAGGTGAGAAGTAAGAAATTTTTCATTGAAACCTTTGGTTGCCAGATGAACGTTGTGGACTCAGAGCGAGCAGCGGAGCAATTGTATCAATCTGGGTATGAGCAGTGCCAAGATATTAGTGCAGCGGATGTGATTCTTTTTAATACGTGTTCTGTTAGGGAAAAGGCATCAGAGAAGATGTATTCAAGGATACATGCAATTAGGCGCTTGAAAAAGGAAGGCGCGTTTGTAGGGATTATGGGATGTGTTGCCCAGATAGAAGGGAAGAAGCTTATCGAGCGGTTTCCGGATGTTCGGTTGGTTGTTGGAACTCAAGCTGTTGGTAATTTGAAGCGTGCTTTAGGTAAGCTTGATGGTGGAGAAGAATTTGTGGTAGATGTGGTGTCTCCAAATCTTGCTAGGTTTGATGGAGTTGACGTTCGACGTCGTCTGGATAAGTATGTGGCATTTGTGACTGTCATGGAAGGGTGTGATAAGTTCTGTACTTTTTGCGTTGTTCCATTTACTAGGGGACGTGAGCGGAGCCGCTCTCCTGAAAGTATTCTTAGTGAGATGGTAAGACTATCGCAGCAGGGTGTTAAGGAAGTTCATTTGATTGGCCAAAATGTGAATAGCTACGGATTAGGCCGGAGAATTGAAGGGAAAAATAGGTTGAGTTTTGCTGGCTTGCTAAGCTTCTTAGCGGCAAGATCGGACATACCTAGGATTAAATTTACAACATCTCATCCGCGGGATTTCTCCTCTGAGATTGTCGAGGCGATTGAGACGTGGCCCCAGTTGTGTCCGTGGGTTCATCTACCGTTGCAATCTGGTTCTGATAGAGTGCTGGCTGCAATGAATCGGGGATATACTTGTAAAGGCTATTTGCAGAAGGTTGCGATGATTCGCCAGTCTTCTAGGAGAATAAGTTTAACCAGTGACATCATCGTCGGTTTTCCTGGTGAAACAGAGCAAGACTTTATTCGAACGCTTGATATGATTCGGGAGATCAAATTTGACAGCCTGTATGTATTTAAATACTCACCAAGGCCTCATACAGTGGCGGCGAAGTGGCCGGATACGGTATCTGATTCAGAGAAAACGGCTAGATTACAGGAGCTGGTGAAGGTACAACAAGAAGTTCAATCTGAGGTGTGGAGGGAGTATCTTGGGAAAACATTAAAAGTGTTAGTAGAGGGAAAGAGTGTTAAATCGGAGAACCATTGGACTGGACACTCCATGTGTCATAAGGTTGTAAATTTTGAGTCTTCCAGTGATAACCTTGAAGGAGTAGAAGTAACAGTCAAGGTTGATAAAGTAAATCCACATAGTTTGTTTGGCACCCATATACATTAACGGGGAGGTTAAAATGGAGCTAGAAGTAAAAGTCAGGGGACTAATATTGGATCCCACTAGTAATTCTCCAATCGTTATACTCAAGGATTTGACCTCTGATGCAATGTTACCGATATGGATCGGTGTATGTGAAGCAAATGCCATCGCTATGGAGATGGAGAAGTCTGTTGCTCAGAGGCCAATGACTCATGATCTGTTAAAGAACCTTATTGACCAGGTTGAAGCAAGAGTTGAGAAGGTGGTTATTAACGACTTGGTGGAAAATACTTTTTATGCTGTTATAGTTTTGTCGTTCAATGGCAAAACGTTGATTGTAGATTCGAGGCCTAGCGATGCTGTAGCAATAGCCCTGCGGACCGATAGCCCTATATTTGTAAGTGAAAGTGTGATGCGGAACTCAAAGAATACCTTTTCAAGTCTTGATTTTGAAGAAGTTGAGGATCGCAGCGCAGGGGAAGATGATTGGTCTGATATTGATGATGATCCTGGGAAGTACAAGATGTAATGCTTCCTAAGCAGAGGCAATGCTGCGGGGATGAAATGGTTACAAGGTCAGCAGTAATTGCAATAGCTAATCAGAAGGGAGGAGTTGGCAAAACCACAACTGCGTTGAATTTGGCAGCTGGTCTAGCGCGGCTTGGCTACGAATCGTTATTAGTTGATCTTGATCCGCAGTCCAACAGTTCATTGTCATTTCTCGATTTACGTGATATTCATGCATCTGTTTATGATTGGTTGGTAGATAATACTATTTCAAATGATCAGGTTGTTTATCACACTTCTTTCAAGGGGCTTGATATTTTACCTTCAAGAATCAACTTAGCAAAATTTGAGAGTCAAATGGCGGGTCAGTTTGATGCTCCGTATCGGGTTAAAGATAGACTTGAAGGGCTGAGGCATCGTTATAAGTTTGTTATACTTGATACACCGCCTACTTTGGGTCTGATAACTGTTAATGCACTCGTCGCTGCATCACATGTTCTTATACCAATCCAGTCATCCTACTTCGCGCTCGAAGGAACAGATGACCTACTAGAGACTGTGGAGAAGGTAAAAGCAAGGCCTAACCCCTCGCTAAGGCTCTTGGGAGTACTCGTCACCCTTTATGACAAGAGGACAACCCTCAGCAAAGACATATATAAACAGATAACGGAGGTTTTCGGTATGCAAGTGTTTCGGACAACGATAAGCAAGTCGGTTCGCCTCGAGGAAAGCCCCGCCTATAAAGAACCAATTTTTACTTTTGCACCGGAATCCAGTGGAGCGCGCGAGTATGAAAGGCTTGTGCAGGAGGTATTGAGCCGTGTCTAGGCGTGGGCTGCCTATGAACTTGAAGATGCGCCATGATGTTCATTTTGTTGAACAATTGGCAGCACGAAGAGGAGAGCCCGTTGGCCGCATGATCTCTGTGGATAGCATTGAGACTAATCCACAACAGCCTCGCGTGGATGTAGGAGATCTTTCTGATTTGCAGGCATCTATTCGTGAGAAGGGTGTGCTAGAGCCCTTATTAGTAAAGCCAGTCGGTTTTGGGCGCTACATGATCATCAGCGGCGAGAGGCGCTTCCGAGCGGCCATAGCTGTTGGTTTGAAAGAGGTTCCTTGCATTGAGCTTGATGTAGATGACGCTACTGCTGCTGAGATTGCTTTGATTGAGAATTTACAGAGGAAGGATTTGACAGTTTTTGAAGAAGCTGATGGATTGAAAGCACTTGTTGAGCGGTTTGGTTATACTCATCAAGAGATTGCCCAAAAGATCGGGAAAGCTAGATCCTCGGTGACTGAAATCCTATCGATAAGTTCTCTACCCGAAGAGATACGCGACTTATGTCGGCGCGCCGACATAACTTCAAAGTCACTTCTCCTAGAAATTGTGCGCCAACCTGACCTGGCCTCTATGAAGTCAATAATTCGCAGGATACAGCAGGAAGGGATTGGTAGAGACGATTTACGAAGAGAAAAGAGAGTTTTGGATAAGCCGCCTGAGGAGAAGAGGGCGGTATTCAAGGTTAAAGAGTCCAACTTCACACTAGAAATCAAATTCGCGGCAGCTCAAGTAACAAAGCAAGAGGTGATTTCGTGTCTTGAAAAGGTGATTTGTGGCCTCAAAACTGCAGATGAAATTTAATGGCCTCTTCTTTTTTTGATCTCAGACAAGTATCGTTTTCTTAGTTTTCGAGCCAACTTTTCGAGTGTGGGGCGTAACACTCTGAGCAAGCGATATCTCAGGCTCTTTTGTGAATTGACAAAGACGGTTAGGTGTTTTTCAACATAGGCTGCTACGGCTTGTTCCGCGTGGGAGCGCTTGACTCCGTGCGATAAAGTTAAGTGATAATGTTGACCGATCAGTGAGAGAAGTGTCGTAGTCACGTTTGATTTGAATGATAGTCTTCTGAGTAACCGTTTCATAAAAGAACGGTCGTGAAGCAAGGTTTTGAGTGCAATCTCTAGCCAAATTGGCGAGCCGGCTATTTTAGGGTGATATAGTCCCGGCAGCTCATCCCTCATTGACGGGTTTATGTTTGGGTCTTGAATCTGGTCTACCAGAACAATAGTGGTAATTCCTCGAAGATGAGCGTCAGGGACTGAGGCGAGCACGGCATGGATGTGCCTCAATAATTTTTTTTCATTCAGCTTAACAGAGGATTTATTTTCAATTTTGATAGCCATTTGTAATTACTTTGAGTGGAGAGCATGAAGTTTTTCAAGTTTTTTTTCAAGCTGAGTAAGTTTTCTGACCAACTCAGGGAGGTGTTGAAATAAGCGGCTTGCTTTGCGCCACTGGTAGTTATTCATAGCTGGGTATCCAGAGACTACTGAGTCAGGTGGTACGGAGCTGGGAATACCAGTTTGAGCTGTTGCCTTTACATTGTCTCCGATTACGAGGTGTCCTGCCACACCTACTTGGCCAGCGAGGACAACATTCCTTCCGAGGGTTGTGCTGCCAGCTAGCCCCACTTGTGCACAAAGAAGCGAGTTACTTCCAATGCTGCAACTGTGCCCAATCTGAACCAAATTGTCTATCTTGACTCCCACTCCGATCCGTGTTTCGCCGACGGCGGGGCGGTCTATTGTTGAGTTGGCACCAATCTCGACGTCGTCTTCGATGATCACCCGACCAGTCTGAGGTATTTTGTACCAGCTTTTGTCAGGCAGATGCGCATATCCAAAGCCGTCTGATCCGATGCACGCGCCATTTTGCAGAATAACTCTGTTGCCTAACCAAGAGTATTCGCGTATCACGCAGTTTGAGTGAATGACGACGTCATTTCCGATCGTTACGTTGTTGTATATTGTGCAATTAGGAAAGATGACCACGTTGTCGCCGATTTTTGTGTTAGATCCTATATAAGAGTGTGCACCAACCGATAGGTTTCGTCCCAATGTAGCAGAAGGTTCAATGGTCGCTGTAGGGTGAATAAAGCGCGGTGGGGGTGCTTGTTCGTGAAAGAGTTCAAGGCAAAGTGCGAAGGCAAGGTAGGGATTTGGATGGTGGAGTACTGACCCGTTAAAAGATGAAAATGTAATTTCTGGGGAAGTGATGATTGCACCGGCTTTTGTGGTTTTAATGAACTTTTTATAGATCGGGTTAGAGAGAAAAGTTAGGTGATCCGGTTGAGCTCTTTCGAGTGACTCGACGCCTGTGATTTGAATGTCTTCTCCGATGAGCGTCGCATTGATTTTTTTAGCAATTTCAGAGAGCTTCATAGTTGAATCGTTTGATTTTTTATTGTAATCTGAAAGCCTCACAATCTAGCTTACCATTATGGCTGAGTCAAGCGGGATGATTCGTGATTTACGCAGTGAGTTTTTATCATATGCTCGGGTTGAAAAGGGGTTATCGGTCAACACCGTGATTGCTTATGAACGTGATTTGAAGAAGTTTGAGCAGTGGCTATCCAGAGTCTTCCAGAAAAGAATTGAGGAGTCTACTCGTGAAATAATCATAGAGTTTTTTCGTTTTCTACATGAGTCGAATTTTGCCCCGAGAACTAGGGCACGAATTTCTTCTGCGCTGCGGCACTTTTTCAAATTTCTTCTACTTGATGAGGTTATAGATGAAGATCCGATGTTGAACGTTGAAACGCCGATTTGTGCCAGGCCCTTGCCTCAATTTTTAACCTCAGAGGAGTTAGACCTGCTAATGGCTCAGCCTAATATAGCAACTGACGTTGGGGTCAGAGACAGGGCTTTGCTAGAGGTTATGTATGCATCGGGTTTGCGTGTTTCTGAAGTGATAAGCTTGAAGCTGGCAGACGTGGATTTGGACAAAGGTATCGTTTTGTGTTTTGGGAAGGGAAGCAAGGAACGTGTTGTACCGGTTGGCCGGCCGGCTCTGGATTGGGTAAAGCGCTACTTGTTGGTTCGTAGAAAGTGGTTAGGCGGTCGCATTGTGGATTATTTGTTTATCACGCCCCGCGGCAAGTTACTCAGCAGGCAATCTGTTTGGAGGAAGGTTGTTACTTATGGTCGTGCTGCTGGATTAGGTCACGTTACACCCCATATTCTCCGTCATACTTTTGCAACACACCTTTTGGAGCATGGGGCAGATTTGCGGTCCGTGCAGGTGTTGCTTGGGCATGCTGATCTGTCGACCACAGAAGTATACACCCATGTGACAAATGAACGTTTACGAGAAATATACATAAAATGCCATCCGAGGTCATCATGAGGTGATTCACGTGGAACGTTTGTGCGCAAGTTGGTGAGTGACAGGCAAACTTGCTTGACACGGTGTAGGGGGTATGATAGCCTTGCCAACCATTTAATACTGCTTACTATGGAGGCCGTTTTCAGTGTCCGCAAGAAGCTATTTGTTTACGTCGGAGTCTGTAACAGAGGGGCATCCTGATAAGATCGCTGACCAGATTTCTGACGCAATTTTAGATGAGGTGTTGCTCCAGGATCCGGACGGTCGTGTTGCCTGTGAAACATTGGTTACCACAGGGCTTGTGATGATTGCTGGCGAGATCACAACGACGGCATCGGTTAACTATAGTCGAGTTGCACGAAGCGTTATAACCGACATTGGCTATACTCGTGCGAAGTATGGATTTGACGCTGAAACATGTGGCGTTATTGTTGCGGTGGGCACGCAGTCGCCGGACATCGCAATGGGTGTTGATCATGGAGGGGCTGGTGATCAAGGCTTGATGTTCGGCTACGCTTGTAAGGAGACTCCGGAGTTAATGCCGCTTCCGATTCAGTTAGCGCATAGGTTGACGAGGCAGCTTGCAAAGGCAAGGCGGGAAAGGATAGTGGAGTATCTAAGAGCTGATGGAAAGTCTCAGGTTACAGTGAAATATGAAGATGGCAGGCCGGTTTACGTGGATACAATCGTTGTTGCAGCTCAGCACAGTGATTCAGTTGATATAGAACAGGTTAGGGATGATATATTGCGGCATGTCATTCAACCAGTGATTCCGGCAGAGTGGGTTGATGAAAAAACGAAGTATTTTGTAAATCCGACGGGGAGGTTTGTCATTGGGGGACCGATGGGAGATGCAGGCCTCACTGGCCGAAAAATAATAGTTGACACATACGGCGGGGCTGCCCCTCACGGTGGGGGAGCCTTTTCTGGTAAAGATCCAACAAAGGTTGATCGTTCGGCGTCGTATATGGCCCGTTATGTTGCAAAAAACGTCGTTGCTTCTGGTTTAGCTGAGCGATGTCTTGTGCAACTGGCTTATGTCATTGGTGTAGCTGAGCCTGTTTCATTGCTTGTTGACACGTATGGCACAGGGATTGTTTCGGATGAAAAAATTGAAGCCGCGGTGAAAGAAGTTTTTGATTTCAGGCCGAAGGAGATTATTCGTGCTCTCCAGCTCAAACAGCCAATCTACAGGGCTACGGCAGCATACGGTCATTTTGGTAGAACGGAGGAGACATTTACTTGGGAGCGAGTGGATCGCATTAGCGATTTGTTAGAAGCTTGCCGTTGTGGAGAATGAGAGTATGGATTTTGAGATTAAAGACATTGCATTAGCTGAGCAAGGACGTTTAAGAATTGATTGGGCTGAGCGGGACATGAGAGTTCTCCAGCTAATCAGAGAGAGATTCAGGACGGAAAAGCCTTTGGAAGGTATTCGACTTGTTGCCTGTGTTCATGTAACAACTGAGACGGCGAATCTTGTCAGATGCTTAAAGGCTGGTGGGGCACATACGGTCATTATTGCTTCAAATCCGTTAAGTACTCAGGATGATGTAGCGGCCTCTTTGGTCAGAGACGAGGGAGTTTCGGTTTATGCCATTAAGGGTGAGGACACAGCGACATACCGCAAACACGTCCGAGTAGCACTCGATTATGAGCCGCAAGTTATTATTGATGATGGTTGCGATGTTGTTGCCACGTTAGTCAAAGAGCGGCCAGACCAGTGTAGTAAAATTATTGGGACAACTGAAGAGACAACAACTGGTGTGACTCGCTTAAAAGCTATCTTCAACGCTGGGAAACTTGTATTTCCGGCAATAGCCGTCAATGATTCTCTTACGAAGCACCTTTTTGATAATCGTTACGGGACAGGGCAAAGTACGCTTGATGGGATTCTAAGAGCTACGAATTTGTTAATTGCTGGAAGAACGTTTGTTGTCGTCGGCTATGGGATGTGTGGTCGCGGGATTGCTATGAGAGCACGAGGAATGGGAGCTGACGTCATCGTAACCGAAGTGAACCCAATTCGTGCAGTTGAAGCCGTAATGGATGGTTTTAGAGTTATGCCTATGCTTGAGGCAGCTTCTGTCGGTGACGTTTTTGTGACTGTAACTGGGAACCAAAATGTGATTGACGTTCCTCACTTTCAAAAGATGAAAGATGGAGCCATTTTATGTAATGCAGGTCATTTTGACGTAGAGATCAACTTACATGGATTGCGAGAGATTTCAAGTGAGCAAACCACCTTACGTCCGTTTGTAGAAGAGTACAGGGTTGGTAATCGTCGTTTAATTGTCTTAGGTCAAGGACGGCTTATTAATTTAGCCGCAGCAGAAGGCCACCCAGCCTCGGTAATGGACATGAGCTTTGCTAACCAGGCCTTGGCTGTTGAGTATTTAGTGAAAAATCATGGAAAGTTGCAACCGGGAATCCATGTTTTACCTTATGAGATTGATGTTGAGATAGCGACATTGAAACTGAAGAGTATGGGGGTTTCTATTGATGTGATGTCACAATCGCAGTATGAGTATTCGAAGAGCTGGGAGAGTGGAACTTAAGCCTTTGACCGTAACAGTACAAAGGTCCGATAATGGAGATTATGCCATAAATGCCCCACATCACATACCTACAAGCAATCCAAGCAACGATACTAGAAGAAATGAAAAAAAAACCACAAATCATCCTCCTAGGACAAGACATAAAAACATACGGAGGTGCATTCAAACTCACCGACAACCTCGCCAAGCACCTAACCCCCAACCAAATCATTGACAGTCCCATCTCCGAAACAGGTATGATAGGTACGGCCATCGGTGCAGCCATCACCGGACTACACCCAATTGTCGAAATCCAATTTGCTGACTTTTTGTCATGTTCCTTTAATCAAATCACAAACTTGCTAGCAAAGTTTTACTTTAGAACCTCTAAAACTTTGCCAATAGTTATCAGAGCTCCTGCTGGCGGTGGACTAGGCCTGGGCCCATTCCACTCACAAAACCCGGAGCCATACTATCTACCGTCCGCAGGCATTAAAATCGTTTGCCCCTCAACAGTTGGAGATGCCATTTCACTACTGAAGGCTGCGTTACATGATGGGGGACCAGTCATTCTCATTGAATACAAAAAACTTTACAGGAACCTCAAAGACGAAGTACATCCTGACGAGAGTTACCAGGAAGATATGCTCGGCAAAGCGTGCATTAGGCGTGCTGGTTCCGATATTACTTTGATTACATTCGGGCAGCTATGTAATTCTGCGCTCGAAGCTGCTGAACAACTATATTCTGAACAAGGAATTTCACTAGAAGTGATAGACTTACGCTCATTGGTTCCTTTGGATATCATCACAATCACGAACTCAGTAAAAAAGACCGGGAAAGCTATCGTAGTGCATGAATCTCCCGAATCAGGTGGAATAGGGGGAGAGATATGTGCCAGAATTAACGAGTGCGTTTTTGAGTTCCTGGATGGGCCTTTACTCAGAATAGGCGCGAAAAATTGCCCAATACCATATAATCCTGAGTTGGAAAAACTTGTGCTACCCTCGGTCTCAGAAATATGCAAAGCGGCCGTATGGTTAGCAAGATATTGAGGCAACGTAGGCGATAAGGCATATTTGATCAGATAGTGTTAGCAAGCAGTGTCGTACAAGCGTTCATGGTTTAGATATAAAAAAACTTTTTGGTATGTTGTAAAAGAGGTACTTCCCTACTTCGTTTTATCGCTGCTTTTCACGACCTCGATCGTAACGATCAATGAACTAGCCCAATTCTCAGAGCTTTTTGTGAAAAGAAATGTTCCGTTAGGCTTAACAGGAACACTCTTAGTCAGTGTCATAATCAACGTGTTGGTCATCACAATCCCTCTTTCGCTGTTAATCGGTATAATGATCGCCTTTGCCAGGTTGTCGTCAGATAACGAAATCATAAGCCTAATGGCAACAGGCATCAGTCAAGTTAATTTGCTCATCCCACTAACCACAGTTTCGTTTGGAGCACTGCTGATAACAGGTTTTCTCACATTTCAAGGCATCCCATATGCAACTAAAACAATCCTTGCGATTCAGGCTCAGCTCGCACTTCATGAAGCAAGAACACGGGTAAAGTCAAGAATCTTCGACACACGTTTCGAAAACTGCATGCTTTATATCGAAGATGTCAACCGAATCAATGATCAATGGCTTGGTATCTTGATCTCGATGGAATCCAACACCGACCAAATTCTAATAACAGGCCAAAAAGGCGTTTTGGAAACTCAAGATGAAAACAGATCAGTACTTCATGTTTTCAACGGCTCTATACACCGACTGGAACAGGCAACGAACCAAAAATACACTTATCACACAGAGAATTTTTCGTCTTATCATGTACGAATTGATTCAACACAAAAAAACACAGCTCTGGACAAGCTCCGTGAAAATTCATCAAAGTCAATAAAAGCTGCTTCAATAGGAAGCTTGCTGAACTATAATAATGAGAACAAAAAACTGTATCTTAAGGCAAAAGTCGAACTTCATAAAAGATTACTGCTTCCCTTATCGTGCTTACTGTTTACCCCTTTTGCGCTCCTACTCGGATTATCCCGTTCAGGGCTGACTCCTGCTAAGGGGGCTATTATTGCTGTCTTACTTGCATCGGTTTACTACTTTCTGCTCTTTATTGGCGAAAAACTGACATTGTCAGAGACACTTCCACCATTCCCCGCAATGTGGATAGGAACTATTGTTTTGATAGCTAGTGGCGTCCTAGCCTTTAATTGGAAACATCTCATTATTACCCGCCGCAATGGATTCGGAATAACCAAGGCATTGTCCTTTTTTAACACCTTTGCTATAGGTTCTGTCGTTACCACAAGAACTTCTGTCTCTGATAGGGAGAAGCAAAAACAAAAACGTGGTATCATCCCAGGTCCACCATTCGATAAATATCTTATTTCTCACTTTTTTGTTTTCTATTTCCTCGCCAGCGCATTCCTGCTTTCGATTTACTTGACGTTTACTCTCTTTGAGCTGTCCCCTGATCTTGTAGAAAACAACATCCATCCTGCTTTCCTACTCCGTTACCTTCTACTGCTAATCCCTCAAGTCCTAACTCAAATCACAGCGCCATGCGTGCTGGTAGCATCCCTGATAACTACCAGTATTATTGTGCGTACCAACCAGGTCCTTGCTCTGGTAACGAGTGGCATAAGCGTTTATAGGATCACATTGCCTCTTTTCGTTGGCGCGGCACTTTTACTACTGATGACATTCTTCACCCAAGCATACGTCATCCCCAAAACGGGCCCTTATCAAGACAACTTGCGGTTTTATATCAAAAAGGGGCGCTTTCCAACCCTCGTAGAACGGTCACTACTGCCCCAATCGAGAAATTGGATATACGCGGGCAAAAACGAGATTTACCACTTTTCCTTTTTTGATCAACGGACGCAAAGTTTACGCAATTTGCTCGTTCTTGAAATTGAAGACCGATCCAATATGGTCATAAAAAAAAGAATCAATGCTGAAGTTGCAAAGTGGAACGAAAACGCTGCCCGATGGTTATTGAGCAACGCGGTCGTCTGGGAGTTCTCCAATAGCCAAGTTACTCGCGAGACCCACTACGAACAGGCTGTTTTTGATCTTTCAATATCACCAGACTTTCTTTTGAAGGAACTACCCAAACCTGAATTCTTGACGTTCAACCAGCTAAGGTCGCTAACGGATAATATTCAGCAGGGTGGCTACGATGTTACCGAGATGCGTATTGCGCTTCATCGGTACATCGCACTACCTTTCTCCTGCGTGGTCATGATGTTGATAGGAACTTCCTTTGGTTTTACTGTGGGTCCCAGGGGCGTCCTGGTAAGCGCAGGCTCGGGAGTATTATTGGGTGTAGCGTTTTGGCTCGGGCTGGAATTATTCGAAAAATTTGGCAAGTATGACTATATGCCCCCTAGTCTCTCGGCTTGGGGGATGAACATCATCCTAGGAGCGATTGGAATTTACGGACTATTTCACACGCGCACCTAGGACCTCATCCGTTAATCCTGTGCCTGCTCTCATTTGGAGAGAAGTGCCTGCATCTCTATTGGAGGCTATCTTTCAACGCTG
Source organism: Blastocatellia bacterium (assembly GCA_025054955.1). Taxonomy (NCBI): domain Bacteria; kingdom Pseudomonadati; phylum Acidobacteriota; class Blastocatellia; species Blastocatellia bacterium. Next base: position 12,519 of record JANWZE010000022.1, read on the forward strand.
CCTGCGCCGCAGCGAGCCTGGCAATTGGGACCCGAAACGGAGAACAGGAAACATAATCGAGTCCGATCTTGTGACAAAAGTCAATGCTGTTGGGGTCGCCTCCATGTTCACCGCACAAGCCGATCTCTAACTCAGGTCTAATCCTTCGTCCTTTATCCACAGCTAACCTCATCAGTTCCCCAACACCGCGTTCATCAATGGACTGAAATGGATTAAAAGGTAGAATTGATTTCTCCACATAGCTCATCAGGAATTTAGCTTCGGCATCATCACGAGAGTAACCAAACGTCATTTGAGTTAAATCATTAGTGCCGAATGAAAAGAACTGGGCAATCTCGGCTAGCTCATCTGCTGTAAGAGCAGCACGCGGAACTTCAATCATAGTGCCGAACTTATAGGCGACCCTTACGTTCTTCTCGCTCATTACATCCTCTGCGATCTGCTCTAGCTGCGGTTGTACGGCCTTCAGTTCATTGACATGTCCAACCAACGGGATCATGACCTCAGGTTTAACAACGACCCCTTCTTTGGCAACGTTACAAGCAGCCTCAAAAATAGCGCGCACCTGCATCCTGATGATCTCAGGCATCACGATACCTAAACGAACGCCACGCAGTCCCATCATTGGGTTACTCTCATGCATTGACTCCACAGCTTCCAATAATTTTTCCAAGGAAAGGAGCTCCTCGCTTTTCGGTTCACTTGTCCGCATGTGGATTATTTTTTCAAGCAGGCTATATTTGTCCGGCAAAAACTCATGAAGTGGAGGGTCTATCAATCTGATGATTACCGGTAATCCATCCATCACACGAAATATTCCCTCAAAGTCTGATCGCTGGAACACAAGTAGCTTTTCCAAGCACTCCTGGCGCTCGGCTTGTGTCTCCGCCAGGATCATCCTTTGAACGATGGGTAATCTTTCTTCCTCAAAAAACATGTGTTCAGTTCTGCATAAGCCAATTCCTTCAGCCCCGAATGACCGCGCTCTTGCTGCATCCTCTGGGTAATCGGCATTGGCCCATACTTGCAGTTTTCGAGTTCCGTCTGCCCAGGAAAGGAGCTCGATCAATTCCTCTTGCTCCTCAAACTTAGGGACGACCATTGGCATCTGCCCAGCGAAAACCTCACCAGTCGTGCCATCCAGAGATATCCAGTCCCCTTCGCGTATGATAACCCCATTAGCAGACATCTGGCGTTGCTCGAGGTTAATGTCAATAGCAGCGCCGACGACACATGGTATGCCGAACTGGCGTGCCACGACGGCTGCGTGGCTTGTCGCCCCTCCTTCGCTCGTAAGAATGCCTCTTGCTTTTAACATTCCGTGTACGTCGTCAGGCTTCGTGAATGGGCGGACCATAATCACATCAATGTGCTTCTTACCCCACTCTTCGGCTGTGTCCGCATCAAAGACAGCTTTACCTACGGCAGCTCCCGGTGATGCGTTCACCCCCTTAGCGATTGGTTTTTTTGCTGTGTCGCTTGTTGCTTTGTTTCTTGTATCGAATTGTGGGTGTAGGATCTTGTCTATGTCTGTTGGTGACACTCTTTGAAGGGCTTGCTCCCTTGTTATCAGACCCTCGTTGACAAAGTCAACAGCAATCTTAATCGCCGCTTTGGCAGTTCTCTTGCCATTTCTTGTCTGTAAAATCCACAGAACACCTCTTTCAATCGTGAATTCAATATCCTGCATGTCTCGATAATGCCGCTCGAGAACCTCGCAAATTTTCAAAAACTGTTCGTAAACATGCGGAAGGTCTTTCTCAAGCTCCACGATGCTTTTCGTATTCCTGATCCCAGCAACAACGTCTTCGCCTTGTGCATTAAGCAAGTACTCACCATAAATCGCCTTCTCGCCAGTAGAGGGATTCCGCGTAAAAACAACACCCGTCCCCGAATCCCATCCCATATTGCCGAACACCATCGCAACAATGTTCACCGCTGTTCCAAGGTCATGAGGAATCCCTGCGGCATTTCGGTAGTCAACGGCCCTCTTCCCATTCCATGATTTAAACACAGCTTCCGTCGCCAATCGCATCTGCTCAAACGGGTCTACAGGAAACTCATGGCCGGTTTCTCGTACCACAATCTCTTTGAATAAAGCGATTAAATCTCTCAAATCATCAGCCGATAAATCAGTGTCCGAAGCAGCATTCCTCCGCTGTTTCAACTCCGAAAGCGCGTGCTCAAATGGCTCATCGGCAATACCCAAGACAACACAACCAAACATCTGAATCAGTCGCCGATACGAATCATAAGCAAATCGCGGGTTATTCGTCAGCTTAATGAGTCCCTGCAGCGTTTCTTCATTAAGCCCAATATTGAGGACCGTGTCCATCATCCCCGGCATCGAGTACTTCGCCCCTGAACGACACGACACCAATAGCGGGTTCTCAGGGTCGCCAAACTTCTTTCCTGAGGCGTCTTCCACCAACTTCAATGCCTCTAACATGCTTTCCCACAAGCCCTCTGGAAAACGTTCCCCCTGTCTAAAATACTCATTACAGGCCTCCGTCGAAACAGTAAACCCCGGAGGTACAGGTAACCCAATGTTTGTCATTTCTGCAAGATTAGCCCCCTTCCCTCCTAACAGGTCTTTCATTTGCCCAGACCCTTCTGCCTTACCATTACCAAAGAAATAAACGAATTTTTTGCCCATCGCTTTATTGCCTCCCATAAACAAATCGCTCTGCTTTTATTTCTTTCTCCAGTACATGCTTTAATTGAGCATGCAAAAATAGCTTAAACGGCCGCCACAATTTCATGTCAACCCTCCTTTCAACCCACTTCAGTGGTGGCTCGGTTAGTAACCGGTGAATCTCCTGCCGGACACGGCCAGGCACTACAACGCCTTGGTCACCCCTTCGGCAAGAAACGCACAATGGAGTCCCTCTGTCATCCAAGCAAACAGACATATCCATTGGCAGATGGTTTTTACAGCACACACACTGATCTAAGCATGGAAAATAACCGCTCAACTTCAAAAGCCACACCTCAAAATAATCTATTAAGGCAAGGCTCAACCGCACGTCGTTTCTCATGCAAAGCATCACCGCATTCAAAAGCCTATACACTTTCTCATTAGGCTCACCAGCCGGATTCATGCGATCTACTAACTCAACAAAATAGTGGAGAACGGCTTGCCCCTCCCAAGCTGCCCCAATCTCAAATGTTGAGTGAAGCAGCTCACAATCTAGGACCTTGGCAACATCTCCACCCTCTCGCTCCGAAAAAACCAACGAGACCTCAGACAGTGGCTCGAGACTAGCTCCAAAACGACTCCCTACCCGCCTCGCGCCACGAGCAACACCGCGAACCTTCCCGTAGTAACGCGTAAAGAAAACACACATCCGGTCGGCTTCGTGCAATGAATATGTTTGCAATACGTAAGCCGGCGATTGCTTAACGACCATAGAACTCAAGGTCACCAACTTTCCAAAGGTTGACAAAACATCTCCAATTCAACTAAGTTTCATGCCCGTGCTGGCCAGGTAGCTCAGTCCGGTAGAGCAGGGGACTGAAAATCCCTGTGTCGGCGGTTCAATTCCGTCCCTGGCCACCACCTCCTTTAACCAGGCCACATGAACAAACCTAAATTCCAATCTTCCCCACCTGCTCACCCCTATGACCTCTCGAAGAACTCACTGAGAGCCCCTTCCCAACAAAGCCGCACCTGATCAAGAGGCTCATCAATGATACATTGACCGTTCACGAAGATTTTGAACTGCTGACTGCAAACCCTCCCCAGGATAGTCGCCGGCACGCCATGTTGTTTCGCAAGCTGCAGCAGCGCCTCCACACCTGCATGCCCCACCGTGACAACAATCCTTGAGGGCGACTCACTAAACAAAAAAATCAAAGGCAAAAACCGGCTATCTACTCCATCCAACGCATAATGAGCATCCACCTCAACACCCAGTCGCCTTCGAGGATCACCACCAAGACAACACTCTACCAGCGTCACCGCCAGGCCCCCCTCCGAACAGTCGTGAGCAGACTTCACGATGCCCAGCTCTATGCCTGCCAAACAAGCTGCTTGTACGGCTTTTTCTCGATCTAGATGTAGCGCCGGAACCCGGCCTCCTAGCTCTTGATGCACCACAGCAAGATACTCCGAGCCGCCCAAATCATCAAATGTCTCGCCAAGTAAAATGATCCAGTCACCTGCATCCTTAAAATCGTGCGTGACCAGCTGATGCGGATCAGCAATCAATCCAATCATCCCGATCACCGGCGTTGGAAAAATTCCCCTTCCCTCTGTCTCATTATAAAAACTCACATTCCCACCAGTCACAGGCGTCCCAAACGCCTGACATGCTTCAGCAATGCCATCAATCACCTCGCTAAAGGCCCACATCACCTCAGCGCGCTCTGGCGAGGCGAAATTCAGACAATTTGTAATAGCCAGTGGCCGCGCTCCGACGCACACTAAATTGCGCGCCGCCTCTGCCACTGCCAGCCTAGCTCCAGCGCGCGGCTCCAACTGACAGTAACGCGAGTTTCCATCAAGCGTCATCGCCAAAGCCCGCCGCGTCTCCTTGATCCTCACCACTGCCGCATCTGCCCCAGGAACCGTCAATGAATTAGTCCTGACCATGTGATCGTATTGTTGATAAATCCACCGCCGCGAGCACACATTTGGCGACTGAATCAATGAGTAAAAATCACTGGAATAGTCACGAGGTATTTCCAGCACCCGTGTCCAGTGCATCTGCTCCGGCGCGCTATTCGGTTGCTTCATCGGCCGGTTATAAACAGGCGCGTCCTCTGTTAACAAACGATTGGGGATATTGACGACAACCTGCCCACTTTTCTTCACAACCAGATGCGCCGAATCCGTAACACACCCAACAACAACTGCCTCCAGATCCCATTTCTTAAAAATATCTATAATCTCTCTTTCATGACCTCGTTTCACCACTAGCAGCATGCGCTCCTGAGACTCCGACAACATAATCTCGTAAGCGCTCATGCCTTGCTCACGCTGCGGAACCAAATCCAGATCCAATGTTATTCCTGTCCCGGCACGCGCTCCCATCTCACAACTGGAACATGTCAGACCCGCTGCCCCCATGTCCTGGATGCCAACAACAGCTCCTGTCCTCAGTGCCTGAAGACAAGCCTCTAGCAAGAGTTTTTCCAAAAACGGGTCTCCAACTTGAACCTGAGGCCGCTTCTCACAACTGGATTCATCAAACTGCGCAGAAGCCATTGTCGCTCCGTGAATCCCATCTCGCCCTGTCTTTGCCCCAACATAGATCACAGCATTGCCGACTCCATGAGCCTGTCCATAAAATATCTGGTCCTTCTTGACTAAACCCAATGCAAACGCATTGACGATAGGATTCTTCGAGTAGCACGGCGCAAAAAAAACTTCGCCGCCAACCGTCGGGACGCCAAATGAATTTCCATAATCTCCAATCCCCTTCACCACACCTGCCATAATGGCTCTGTTTTTGGGATCATCAAGCATCCCAAACCGAAGAGAGTTCATAGCAGCGATAGGACGCGCTCCCATTGCAAAAATATCACGCAAGATTCCGCCCACACCAGTCGCTGCTCCTTGGTAAGGCTCAATGAAACTGGGATGATTGTGCGACTCAATCTTGAACGCAACACACCACCCATCTCCAATATCAACAATCCCAGCATTCTCCCCAGGCCCCTGAACCACACACGCGCCAACAGTCGGCAACCGCCGCAAATGCACCTTTGAGGACTTGTAAGAACAATGCTCCGACCACATCACACTTATGATGCCCAACTCAACCCAATTAGGATACCGACCGAGCCGCTCGACCGCACGCTGATATTCATCCGGTGTTAACCCCTGCGCTTCAATAGCCCAAGTCATGTCCGGGGTAATTTCTTGCCACTCTGTCATGATGCTTGATTAAGTCGAAGCATTATACTGACCTCACCACCGATTGGCAATTTTTGTCACTCCACGTAATCGTTTCAAATTTTGTGCTTGAAAGAAAGGGGTTCCTCTGGCAAGCTGTAATACTTTTAAGGAACATGCTTGCCGGAGGAAGCCCAATGCGGCGATATATTATTCCCATTGTAAAGGAAGAAGCGCAAGTGGATCGGCGATGTTCCCACCTGTCAGAGCGCGAGCGGGCATATCCATCAGCGAGAGGAGCGAGGGGTGGTGGACATCCGGCTGGGGCGGGTGCTGAAGTGGCGGATGCAGTGTGGGCGGTGTGGGCGGACCTGGACGTGCCAACCGGAGGGGATCAAGGCGCATTCTCAGCGGAGCCAGCGAGTGCGGGCCTTGAATGTGCTGCTGTATGCCCTAGGGCTCAGCTATCGGGCG